>NZ_JBOCEF010000002.1:131373-187061 GCF_050586345.1 Rhodovulum sp. DZ06 | reverse complement strand
CCGCCCCCGCGCGCGCAAGCGAAAAGGGGCGGACCCGCAGGCCCGCCCCCTTCACCAGCGATCCGCAAGGCCCGTCAGGCCAGGCAGTCCACCACCACCTTGCCGGTGGCCTTGCGCTTGGCCAGCGCCTCGATGGCCTCGTTCGACTGCTCGAGCCCGAACACGTTGGTCACGTGCGGCTTGATCTTCCCCTCGGCCCACCAGCCGAACAGCTGCGCGATCGAGCCGGTGATCACCTCCGGCTTGAACTTGCGATACGCGCCCCAGTAGAGGCCCACGACGTCGAGGTTCTTGACCAGCAGCAGGTTCGCCGGGATCTGCGGGATCTCGCCCGAGGCGAAGCCGATGGGGATCAGCCGCGCTTCCGGGCGGCAGGCCGACATCGCCGCCTTGAACTGCTCGCCCCCGACCGGGTCATAGACCACATCCACGCCGCCCAGCGCCTTGCACTCGGCCTTGATGTCCTGCGCCGCGCTGTCGATCACGTGATCCGCGCCCATCTCCTTGCAGACCTCAAGCCGGTCCGCGCCGCGGGCGCAGGCGATCACCTCGGCGCCCATCAGCTTGCCGATCTCCACCGCCGTGAGGCCCACGCCGCCCGCGGCGCCCAGCACCAGCAGACGCTCGCCGGGCTTCAGCCGCGCGCGGTAGTCCAGCGCGACATGGGACGTCCCGTAGGCGATCAGGAAGGCCGCGGCGACCTTCGGGTCCATCCCGTCCGGCACCGGCACGCAGGCGGCGGCGGGCGCCAGCGCCGCCTCGGCCATGCCGCCATTGCCGATCAGCGCGGCGACCCGCTGGCCGACCTTCGGCGCCTCGACGCCCGGGCCGACCGCCTCGACCACGCCGCAGACCTCGGCGCCAGGGCTGAAGGGCAGGTCCGGCTTCTCCTGGTACTTGCCGTGGATCACCAGCGTGTCGGCGAAATTCACCCCGCAGGCCTCCAGCTTCAGGCGCACCTCGCCCGGGCCGGGCTCCGGCGCGGCGACGTCTTCAAGCTTCAGGCTCTCTCCCAGAGCGTTCAGGCGCATGGCGCGCATGGGCTCTCTCCCTTGTCTCTTGCATCCCTGCGCGCGGCCAGCGGCCTCTCCCCCTTCGCCGCGCGGTCGGGCGCATGTAAACATGTCCCCGACAGGATTGAAACGGGTGAATTTTCGACATGCGAAACGCAGGACCGCAGGAGCCGATCTCCACCGCCCCCCGCGCGGGCGAAGAGACGGGCGAGGCCGCCATCCGCGCCGCCTTCGCCCGGCAGGGCAAGGCCTCGGCCGAGCTCGGCTCGCCCTTCATGGCGGCGCTGATGTTCGGCCTGGCCGGCGCCGTCCGCCCCGGCGACCCGGTCTCGGACGCGCTGCTGGCCTGGCCCGGCCGCCCCTTCGCCGACGCCCTGCCGCTGCGCATCGCGGGCGGGCTGCACGCGCTGGCGCGGGCGGGCACGCGCCCCGCCCTCTCCGCCGCCTGGTCCGCGCCGCCGCCCTTCTCGCCCGAGACCCTGGCCGGCGCCGCGATGCAGGCCTTCGCCGAAGACCCGGACGCGCTGCTCCCCTGGCTCGCCTCGCCGCCGCAGACCAACGAGCCGGGGCGCTCGGCCATCCTGCTCGGCGGCGCGCTGGTCGCCGCCGCCCGCCACAAGATGCCGTTCGAGCTGCTGGAGATCGGCGCCTCGGCCGGGCTGAACCTGCTCTTCGACCGCTACGCCTATGACCTGGGCCCGGAAAACGGGGGCGAGCGGAGCTGGGGCCCCGCGGACGCGCCCCGCTTCGCCTGCACCTGGAGCGGCGCGGCCCCGGACCTCTCCGCCCCCCTCTCCATCACCAGCCGCGCGGCCTGCGACCTCAACCCGGTCGACGCCTCGGACCCCGCCGCCCGGGCGCGGATGCTGGCCTATGTCTGGCCCGACCAGCACGCCCGCCGCGCGCGGGTCGAGGCCGCCCTCGCCCTCGCCGCCGCCGCGCCGCCGCCCGAGGCCGCCGACGCCGCCGACTGGATCGCCGCGCGCCTCGCCGCCCCGCAGGCGACGGGAACCGCCCGGCTCGCGGTCCACACCATCATGCGCCAATACGTGCCCGAGGCGACCCGCGCCGCCATCGACGCCGCCTTCGCCGGGGCGGGCGCGCGGGCGACGGCCGCGGCGCCGCTGCTGCGCCTGTCGCTCGAGCCCGACGGGCGGGCGCCGGGCGCCTCGATCCGGCTGCAGACCTGGCCCGGGGGGAGGACCGAGTTCCTGGGCCGCGGCTGCTACCATGGCCGCTGGGCGGACTGGGCGCCGCGCGCCGCTTGACGCAAGGGCATGAATTGCCCGCGTAATTCCACGTGCGGAGGGGCGTCGAAACGCCGACGCGGCGCCCCTTTCGCCAGTCCCCGGCGGGGCGGCCCCCGTTCGCCCGCGAAACGCCCAACAACTGAATTGTGGATTAACCAACGACTCGCTAGCCTGCCGCGGACGTTCGCGTACACCCAGGGAGTTTCCACCATGACCAAGCGCATCTTCACCGTCGCGTTCTGCGCCCTCGCCATGACCGCCGCCGCCGCCAACGCCCAGGAGGAGGGCGAAGCGGTCGAGGCCGTCGCCGCCGCCCCCGCCGCCGAGGCCGTGATGGCCGCCACCGAATCCGCGGCCGAGATCCTCGGCAAGCCCAAGCTGCTGCCCGCCGTCGCCAAGCTGCCGGACGGCGCGTGCAATGACGGCCTCTACCAGGACGCCGCCATGTTCCTGGTGCTGCCCGCCGAGGCGCCGCAGGTCGGCGACGTGATCGCGCTCTCGGACTACACCGACCCGCGCACGGGCGAGTCCGTGGCCGAGGCCAAGGGCTTCTCCATCGTGAAGCGCAAGTCGGACTTCACCGCGTCCGAGGGCCAGGCCAAGCGCTCGTCCTACACCTACTACCTGGCGTACAACGCCGCGCGCGACTGCGACTGAGCACGCCGCGCGCCGCCCGGGAGGGCCCCATGAAGACCATCGGCATCTTGGGCGGCATGAGCTGCGAGAGCACCGCGCTGTACTATGCGCGGCTGAACGCCGGGGCGCGCGCGCGCCTCGGCGGTCTGCATTCCGCCGATTGCCTGATCCGCAGCGTCGATTTCGGCGTGATCGAGGCGATGCAGGCCCGCGGCGACTGGGACGGCGCGGGCGCCGCGCTGGCCGGGGCCGCCAAGGGGCTCGAGGCCGGGGGCGCGGATCTGCTGATCCTGGCGACCAACACCATGCACAAGGTGGCCCCGGCCATCGAGGCCGCCGTCTCCATCCCCTTCCTGCACATCGCCGACGCCACCGCGGCGGCGCTGAAGGCGGCGGGCAAGTCCCGCCCCGGCCTGATGGCCACCGCCTACACCATGGAGCAGGATTTCTACACGGGCCGCCTGCGCGCGGCGGGCCTGGCGCCGGTGATCCCCGGGGATGCGGACCGGGCGGAAACGCACCGGATCATCTATGATGAGCTCTGCCTGGGCGAGACCCGCCCCGAAAGCCGCGCTTCCTATGAAGGCATCGCGGGACGGCTGGGCGAAGCGGGGGCGGATTCGCTGATCCTCGGCTGCACCGAGGTCGGGATGCTGCTGGACGGCGGCAACAGCCCCCTGCCCGTCTTCGACACCACCCTCATCCATTGCGACGCGGCGCTGGAGGCGGCCTTCGCCTGAGCCGCCGAACGGGCCTCAGCCCGCCGCGCGTTCGGCCAGCAGCCCCGGCAGCGCCTCGATCGACGGGACCACGATGTCGGCGAGCTCCGAGAGCTCCGCCTCGTCCGCCGGGCCGGTCAGCACCCCGACCACCAGCCCCGCCCGCGCCGCGCGCCCGGCCCCGAGGTCATGCAGGCTGTCGCCGATCATCGCCACCTGCGACGGCTCGATCCCCGAGGCGTCGCAGAACGCGTGCACCATGCCCGGTCCGGGCTTCAGCCCCCAGCCGCTGTCATAGCCGGCGATGAAGGAGAACGCGTCGAGCGCCCCCACCGCGCCGAGATGCGCGCGCGCCGCGTCCTCCGAATCGTGGGTGGCGACGCCCAGCGCCCGCCCGGCCTCGCGCCCCAGCCCCGCCAGCAGGCCCGGCAGGTCGGCGGCGGCGGGGGTCAGCTCGGGCCCCTCCGCCTCGGCCGCCAGGGCGTTGATCTGGCGCTCCAGCTCCGCGCGCGTGCGGCCCGGCAGGAAGGGCGCCCAGATCGCCGCGACCTCGGAGGCGGCGCCCGCCACCAGCGCGGATCCGGCGACGAAGCTGCGCCGGTCGGGGTCGTACCCCGCCGCCAGCGCCATCTCGCGCGCCTTCTGCGGGTCATTCGGCGCAAGCCGCGCCAGCGCGGTCTCGGCCACGCCCCGCCAGGTGGCGTTGAAGTCGAACAGCGTGCCGTCCTTGTCGAACAGGATCCCGCGGATCATCTCTCGGCGCCTCTTCCCAATGCGGCGCCTCTGGACGTGCGCCGTTCTCCGACGGGATTTAGCCCGCAAGCGGCGCGGAGGGAAGGCCGCCGCGCACGCGGGGCCCGCGCCCTCTGGCGCCGCGCGCCGCAATTTCCTAGGCTGACCGCATGCCGGAACGCCGTTTCGGATATCGACCCGCCGCATGCGCATCCGCGCCCGCCCTTGCCTGAGAGTTCCGCCCATGCCCCTGCCGCGCCCGACGCGTGACGCCTATCGCCGCCTGCACCCGATGACGACCCGCATCGCCGACAACGACATGTACGGTCACATGAACAACGTGACCTATTACGAATACTTCGACAGCGCGGTGAACTGGTGGCTGATCGAGAAGGTCGGCCTGTCGCTGCCGAATGGCGACGTCATCGGCATCGTCGCCGACACCCAGTGCAGCTTCATGGCCGAGGTGAAATGGCCCGTGGATGTCGAGGTCGGGATGCGCATCGACCGCATCGGGCGCACCTCCTTGGTCTATGGCCTCGCCATGTTCTCGAAGGGCGAGGAACTGGCCCATGCCGCCTGCCGCTATGTCCATGTCTACGTGAAGAACCCCGAGCGGCGCCCGACGCCGCTGCCCGAAAAGCTCGTCGCCGAGGCCCGCGCCATCGCCGGGGCCGGGTGCGAGGACACGCTGGCCTGATTTTTCGGTGCGTTGTTGCGGCTGACGCCGCGCGGGGCGGCACAGGGGAGGGAGGCATGCATGCCTCCCTCCCCGTCGACGCAGTGCGTCGACCCCCTCCCTCCGCAAACGGGGGAAGCGCCCAAAACAAAGGGGGTTTTCAGGGGGTCACCCCCTCGAGCGGGGGACCGGGGGCGGCAGCCCCCGCAACGCCGTCAGCCGAGCAGGTCGGGAACCTCGTCCGCCTTCTCCCCCTTCTCCTTCAGCATCAGCCCGGCGAAATCGAACAGCGAATCGTCGAGGAGGTGCGAGGGGCGGGCGTTCATGAGCGAGCGGAACATCACCTGGCGGCGGCCGGGGCGGTTCTTCTCCCACTCATCCAGCAGGGCCTTGACCTGCATGCGCTGCAGCCCGTCCTGGGACCCGCAGAGGTCGCAGGGGATGATGGGATAGTTCATCGCGCGGGCGAATTTCCCGCAATCGGCCTCGGAGACGAAGGCGAGGGGGCGGGCGACGAAGACGTCGCCTTCCTCGTTCAGCAGGCGCGGCGGCATGGTGGCGAGGCGCCCGCCATGGAAGAGGTTCATGAAGAACGTCTCGAGCATGTCGTCCCGGTGATGGCCGAGCACCACGGTCGAACAGCCCTCCTCGCGCGCGATCCGATACAGGTGCCCCCGGCGCAGGCGCGAGCAGAGCGAGCAATAGGTGCGCCCCTCGGGGATCTTGTCGGTGACGACGGAATAGGTGTCCTGGTACTCGATCCGGTGCGGCACCTGCATGCGCTCGAGGAACTCGGGCAGCACGGTGGAGGGGAAGCCCGGCTGGCCCTGGTCGAGATTGCAGGCGAGAAGGTCGACCGGCAGGAGCCCGCGCCATTTCAGCTCGGTCAGCGCGGCGAGGAGCGTGTAGCTGTCCTTGCCGCCCGAGAGGCAGACCAGCCAGCGGTCGCCCGGGGTGGCCATGCCGTAACGCTCGATGGCGTCGCGGGTCTCGCGGATCACGCGCTTGCGCAGCTTGCGGAACTCCACGGAGTCCGGTGCGCCCTGCAGGATGCGGGGCAGGTCCGAGGCATCCTCGGCAGGCGCGGGGGCGTCGATATGCGAAGAACTGTCCATGGGAGCGCGAGGTAGCCGGGCGCGGGCGCGCGCGCAAGGGGCGCGTGCGGCTGGGGGGCGCCCGAGGGGGCTTCAGCGGCCCCGCGGCTTGCGCGGCGGCACCGGGTCATGGCCCATGCCGCCCCAGGGGTGGCAGCGCGAGATGCGGCTGAGGGTCAGCCACAGGCCCTTGACCGGACCGTGGACCTTCAGCGCCTCGAGCCCATAGGCCGAGCAGGACGGCTCGTACCGGCAGTTGCGGCCGATCAGGGGCGAAAGGGTGTAGCGGTAGACGTGGATCGGCAGCGACAGCAGCAGCACCAGCGCGGCGACGACCGGGTTCCGGTCGGACGGCGGCGTGGCGGACGACGGCGCGACGCGGGCGTCGTCATGGCCGTGGACATGGCCGTGGTCAGGGGCGTGGACATGGCCGTGATCAGGGGCGCCGCGATGGCCGCAGCCGCCCGCCTCGTGCGGGGCGCCCTCGCCCCCCTTCTCCGCGCCCGTGTTTGCGCGCGGCCCGGTCATGCCTTGCCCGTAGGCGCGGGTTTCGGCGCCGGTTTGCCCTTGCCCCGGCCATGGTTCTTGCGGCGCGGGGGGCCGCCGTCGCGGCCTTTCCCGGCGTGGAGCTTCTCGAGCGCCTCGACCACGTCCTGCACCAACTCCGGGAAGGGGCGCGCGGCGGTGGCCTCGTGGCGGCCGATCAGCACGTAGTCCCAGCCGATCCGCGCAAGGCCCGGCAGCGCCTCGGCCGCGGCGGCGCGCAGGCGGCGCTTGGCGCGGTTGCGGGCCACCGCGTTGCCGACCTTCTTGGAGCAGGTGTAGCCCACGCGCGCGCCCGTCCCCTTGTCGCCGGGGCGGCGCGGGCGGGCCTGGACCACGAGGCCCGGGGCCGACCAGCGCTTGGCCGCGGCGGCTGCGAGGAAGTCCGGGCGCTTGAGCAGAACCGAGATGTCGGCCTTCGCGGCGACGTGCACGGGGGGCTCGGGCGCGGGGGCGTTCGGTGCGGGGGCCTCGGGCGCGGGGGTTCCCGGTGCGGCCACGCCGCTTGCCGCCCCCGGCGCATCGGCCGGGCGCGGCGCCCCGGACGCGCCGGGGCGGTCGTCCTGCGCCCGGGCGCCGACATCCGGGGCGTCGGCGCGGGGCGCGTCGGAGGGGAGGTCGCCCATCCGCTCAGACCTTTCGGGACATGTCGGGCGCGCGGCCCGGCGCAGACCGGCCGGGGCGCGGGATCATCGGCATGGTCGGCATCATCGGCCCCTGCGCCATGCGCCCGGTCCTGCGGGCGCTTGCCTGCGGGGCCGGGAGGCGAGGACCGAAGACGACGGAACCGGCCGCCGAGGGCGACCGGTCATCCATCTTCGCAGCTCCGGCGTCATCCGCCGCCGGGGCGCGCCGCATCGCGGCCGCGCGCATGGACCTGGCGGAGCGGCGCGGCCCGTGGGGGCGCGCAGGGCTCCGCATCTCCTGCCGCCGGGACCCGTGGGGCGCGGCGGCGGAGCGCATCAGGCGCTCAGGCGCTTCCGGCCGCGGGCGCGGCGGGCGTTGATGATCTTGCGGCCGTTCTTGGTGGCCATGCGCGCGCGGAAACCATGGCGGCGGGTGCGGACCAGGTTCGACGGCTGGAAGGTGCGTTTCATCTCGGCTCTCCTCGGGCGTCTGTCCCGGCATCTGCCGGGGCTGTGCGGGCCGATCCTTCGGTCCCGTCCCCGCCGCTGCAATCCAGCGTCGGCTTCGGGCTCCGTCGATCCGGCCCGGCGCCCTTCAGGGGGCGCCGATCATTCGGAGGCGTCCGCTTATCGTGCAGCCGTGCGGATGTCAATTCGCCTCGGCCGCGCCGACGGGTCGGGCGCGCGTTCGGCGTCTTTTGCGTCGCCGCCGCCGCGGTTTCAAGGGATTCGGCGCGCGGGGCCGCGCCTTTTTCACGCCGCCCCGGCCGGGGCGGGCGCCGCACCCGGCCGCGCCCCCCGCCCCGCCGCTTGCAAGGGCGCCGCCGGGATTCGCGCCCCTCCCCCGTCCGGCGCCCCTCCTCCGCCCCCTTCACCCCGCATCAATGCGCCGTGAGGCGCCTTTCCCCGCCCCCGCCGCCCGCCGCATATCATTGGGACCGAGCAGCCGAGGCGCGAAGGAGCCCCGACGATGTCCCAGACCGATCCCCTCCGCGGCGCGGCGGCCCCCGCCTCCCCTTCCGCCGCGGCGCCCGAGACGCCCCCGGCGCCGCCGCTCCTCTCCGCCGCCGGGCTGCGCCGGATCGCGCCGCTGGCGGTGATCGCGCTCGGCGCCGTCGCGGGCGCGGTCCTGCTGGGCGACCACCTCTCCTTCGACGCGCTGCGCGACAACCGGGCGGCGCTGACGGAATGGCGCGACGCCAATCTCGCGCTCGCCGCCGCCACCTATTCCATCGCCTATATCCTGGTGGTCGCGTTCTCCTTGCCCGGAGCGCTGGCGATGACGCTGACCGGGGGGTTCCTGTTCGGGCTGTGGCTGGGGGCCGGGCTGATCCTCGTCTCGGCCACCATCGGGGCGACGCTGATCTTCCTCGCCGCGCGCACGGGGCTCGGGGACCGGCTGGCGGCGCGGCTCGACGCCTCGGGCGGCTCGGCGGCCAGGATCCGCAAGGGGCTGGCGCAGAACGAGGTCTCGGTGCTGCTGCTGATGCGCCTCGTGCCCGTGGTGCCGTTCTTCATCGCCAACCTCGCGCCCGCCTTCTTCGGGGTGCGGCTGCGCACCTATCTGTGGACCACCTTCTTCGGGATCATGCCGGGCACGGTGGTCTACACCTCGGTCGGCGCCGGGCTGGGCGAGGTGTTCGCCCGCGGCGAAGACCCGGACCTGGGCCTTCTGTTCGAGCCGCACGTGCTCGGCCCTCTGCTGGGCCTCTGCGCGCTGGCCGCGCTTCCGGCGGTGCTGCGCATGGTCCGGGGCCGGGCCGCCCTGCCCGAGGCCGGGCCCGCCCGCGCCGCGGACGAGTGAGGAGGGACGAGAGATGAGGGACGAGACCATGAGCGATTCCACCGCCCCCGACGCCGCCACGCCCCCTTCTGCGCCCGGGCCGAAGGTTCCGCGCGACCGGAACGGCGTGCTGACCCCCGACCTCTTCGTCATCGGCGCGGGCTCGGGCGGGCTGTCGGTCGCCGCCGGGGCCGCGCGCCTCGGCGCCTCGGTCCTGCTGGCCGAGGGCGGCGAGATGGGGGGCGACTGCCTCAACACCGGCTGCGTGCCCTCCAAGGCGCTGATCGCCGCCGCCGGGCGCGCCCACGCGATGAAGGGCGGGCTGGGCGTGTCCCCGGCCGAGGCCTGGATCGACTGGCGCGCGGTCCGCGCCCATGTCTCGGGCGTCATCGCCGCCATCGCCCCCCACGATTCGCAGGAACGGTTCGAGGGGCTGGGCGTCGAGGTGATCCGCGACTGGGCGACCTTCCGCGACAAGGGCACGCTGGAATGCGGCGGCCACGTGATCCGCCCGCGCCGGGTGGTGATCGCCACCGGCTCCGCCCCCGCGATCCCGCCGGTCGAGGGGCTGGCCGACACGCCCCACCTGACCAACGAGACGATCTTCGCCGAGGAGGGGATGCTGCCGCGCCTGCTGGTGATCGGCGGCGGGCCGATCGGCCTCGAGATGGCGCAGGCCCATGCCCGCCTTCATTGCGACGTCACCGTGGTCGAAGCCGGCCGTGCGCTGGGGCGCGAGGACCCGGAACTGGCCGCCATCGCCATCGCCCGGCTGCGGGCCGAGGGCGTGAAGATCCGCGAGGGCGCCGCCGTCGCCCGCGCGGGCGGAACGCCGGGCGACGTGTGGCTTGAGCTGGAAAGCGGCGAGCGGCTGACCGGCACGCATCTTCTGGTCGCCGCGGGGCGCCGCCCGGCGCTGGACCGGCTGGGGCTGGACAAGGCGGGGGTCGAGGCGACGCCGATGGGGGTCAAGGTCGATGCCGGGCTGCGCTCGGTCTCCAACCGCAAGGTCTACGCGGTCGGGGATGCGGCGGGCATGGCCCAGTTCACCCATGCCGCGGGCTGGCATGCCGGGCTGGTGGTCCGCTCGGCCCTGTTCCGCCTGCCGGTCAAGGCCGACGCCCCGATCCCGCGCGTCACCTACACCGCCCCCGAGATCGCCCAGGCGGGCCTGACCGAGGCCGAGGCGCGCGAGGCGCACGGGGACAAGGTCGAGGTGCTGCGCGCCGAGTTCTCGGGCAATGACCGCGCCATGGCGATGGGCGCGGCCGAGGGGATGCTGAAGGTCATGGTGGTCAAGGGCCGCCCCGTCGGCGCCTCCATGGTCGGACCGCAGGCGGGCGAGCTGATCCAGCTCTGGCAGCTCGCCATCTCGAAGCGCCTCAAGATCGGCGACATCGCCGGGATGATCGCGCCCTACCCGACGCTGTCCGAGATCTCCAAGCGCGCGGCGGGCAGCTATTACGAGGACCGCCTCTTCGCCAACCCCTGGGTCAAGCGGGCGGTGAAGCTGCTCGCCCGGCTCGGGTGACGGCGCCGGCGGGCCGCAGGTCCGCGCGGGCGGCCGAGCGGGGGCATGTCCCCCCGAGGCCGCCCGCCCCCGGCGCGCATCCCCCGCGCCCGCGCCCCCGCCCTTCCCCCGCGCGGCGCCGTCCCGCCTGCGGCCCCGGCGCCGCAGGCCGCTTGCGCGCGCGCAAGGCCCGCCATACTTTCCCGCGATGACCGCGAAAGCCTTGTAAAAGACGCCGCACATGCTGTTCCGCAGCCTTTCGGGGCGCCTCCTTCTTCTGACCGTGATCTTCGTCATGCTGGCGGAGGTGGCCATCTTCGTGCCCTCCGTCGCCCGGTTTCGCGAAGATTACCTGATGGAGCGGCTGCACCGCGCGCAGATCGCGTCCCTCGCGCTGCTCGCAACGCCCGACGACATGGTGTCCCCCGATCTCGAGCAGGAGCTGCTGAACACCGCGGGCGTCACCAACATCGTGCTGCGCCGGAACGCGATCCGCGAGCTGATCCTGACCTCGGCCATGCCGCCGCCGGTGGACCACACCGTCGACCTGCGCGGCGCCGCCGCCCCGACGCTGATCCGCGACGCGATGGCCCTCTGGGTCGCGCCCGCGGGGCAGACCCTGCGCGTGATCGGCGCGCCCAAAGGCGACGGGGGCGAGCTGATCGAGATCACCCTGCCCGCCGACCCGCTGCGCGCGGCCATGGTCGATTACGGGCTGCGGGTGCTGACGCTCTCGCTCATCATCTCCATCTTCACCGCCATCCTCATCGTCGCCGCCATGCGCCGCTTCGTCGTGCGCCCGGTGACCCGCGTCATCGACAACATGCGCGAATTCCAGCTCGCCCCCGAAGACGCGGGCCGGGTGATCCGCCCCGCCTCGGGCATCCGCGAGATCGCCGACGCCGAGAAGGCGCTGGCCGAGATGGAGACCGAGCTGCGCGCCGCCCTGCGCCAGCGCGCCCGCCTCGCCGCCCTCGGCGAAGCCGTGGCCAAGATCAGCCACGACCTGCGCAACGTGGTCACCACCGCGCAGCTCTTCGCCGACCGCCTCGCGATGTCCGGCGATCCGGCGGTGCGCCGGGTGGGGCCGAAGCTGATCCGCTCGCTCGACCGGGCCGAGGCGCTCTGCGCCGCGACGCTCGATTTCGGGCGGGCCGAGGAACCGGCGCCCGAGCTGCGGGTCGTCGCCCTGCGCGCGCTGGTCGAGGACGTGCGCGACGAGGTCTTCGCCGACCTGGTGGAGGCGGAGGAGCGGGGCGAGGCCGCGTCCTCGCTGCTCGGCTTCGTCAACGCGGCGCCCGAGGGGCTGACGGTGCAGGCCGACCCGGACCACCTGCACCGGATCCTGGCCAACCTGTCGCGCAACGCGCGCCAGGCGCTCGAGGCGTCGGGGCGCGGCGGGCGGGTGGAGATCATCGCCGCCGCCTGCAGCATGGACGGCAAGGCGGGGGTGGAGATCGACATCCTCGACGACGGCCCCGGCCTGCCCGCGGCGGCGCGCAAGGACCTGTTCGCCGCCTTCAAGGGCAGCGCGACCCGCGGGGGGGCCGGGCTCGGCCTCGCCATCGCGCAGGAGCTGGCGCGCGGGATGGGCGGCGCGCTCTCGCTCGTCGCCTCGGACAGCGAGGGCACGCGCTTCCGCCTGGTGCTGCCGACGGCCGAGCGGCGCGGCCCCGGCGCCGCGGGCGCGCCCGTCCAGGCGATGCGCTGAGCGCGCGTCCCCCCGCGCCCGATGGCCCGGCCCCGCGCCTGATCGCCCGGCCCCGCCCCCGATCACGCTTGAAGGCCCCCGCGTCCCCCGCCACTGTGCGGGGCGACTGAACGACGGAGCCTTCCCCATGCCCTTCTCCCCCCGCCCCGGGCCGCGCAACCTGATCGACGACGTGCCCGGCCTTGCCGTGGGCCAGGCCGAGGACGGGGCCCTGCGCACCGGCGTCACCGTGCTGCTGCCCGCCGCCCCCTGCCCCGCGGGCGCCGATGTGCGCGGCGGCGGGCCGGGGGTGCGCGAGGTCCACGCCCTCGACGCCGAGAACCTCGTGGGGGCGGCCCATGCCGTGACCCTCTCGGGCGGCTCGGCGCTGGGGCTCGGCGGCGGCGACGCGGTGGCGGCGGCGCTCTCGGCCATGGGACGGGGCCTTGAGATGGGGCCGGACCACCCGGCGGTGCCGATCGTGCCGGGGGCGATTCTCTATGATCTCGGGCCGCATTCCGCCGCCGCCTATGCCAAGGACGGCCCGCCCCACCCGGCGCTGGCCCGCGCGGCGCTGGAAGCGGCGCTCGCCGTCGAGGCGCGGGGACCGGGGGCCGGCGGCTTCGCGCTCGGCTCCCACGGCGCGGGCTGCGGGGCGAAGGCGGGGGCGGTGAAGGGCGGGATCGGCTCGGCCAGCCTCGAGATCGCGCCGGGCCTCTTCGTCGGCGCCATCGTGGCGGCGAACCCGGTCGGGTCCGTGCGCATGTCCCCGGACGGCCCGTTCTGGGCCTGGCCGTGGGAGATCGGCGGAGAGTTCGGCGGCCTGCGCCCCGGGCCTGACTGGGCCGGAGACCCCGCCCCCCTGCCCGCCGACATGAAGCTGCGCTTCGATGCGGCGACGCTGTTCGAGGACGCAGCGGCCCCCGAAGGCCCCGGCGTCGGCCCCGGCGTCGGGGGCAACACCGCCATCGGCGCGGTGGCGGTCAACGCCGACCTGACGGCGGCGGAATGCAAGCGGGTGGCGATGATGGCGCAGGACGGGCTCGCCCGCGCCATCCGGCCCGCGCACACGCCCTTCGACGGCGACACCATCTTCGCGCTGGCCCCGGGGGAGGGCGCCCACCGGGTGTCCATCGGAGAGGGCCGCATCCGCGCCGCCCGCCTCGCCGCCATCGGCTCGGCCGCCGCCGACTGCGTCGCCCGCGCCGTGGCCCGCGGCGTGTGGGAGGCCGAGTCTGCGCCGGGCGAGCCGCCCGCGATGCGCGTCTAGGGGCGCGTCACAGCCGCGTGGCGGCGAAGCAGATATGCCCCGAGAATCGCAGCTTGAGGTAATTGCGCCGCCGCGCGTCCCAGCCCTTGATCCGCCCCGCCGCCTCGACCGCGGTATAGACCAGCGGGAAGCGCCTGATCCGCCGCACCGTCAGCTGGCGCATCATCAGCGACAGCCCCTCCGGCCCCGGCCGCATGGCGTCGAGCCTGAACCCGTTGTCCTCGAGCACCCGGAACACGCCGTAGGGCGTGTAATTGAAGATCGAGAACGAGTGGTAGGGTTCGAGATTCGACAGCGAGCCGAGGAACACGCCCCCGGGCTTCAGCACCCTTGCGATGTCCTGCACCGCGGCATCCGGGTGGCGGACATGTTCGAACACCTGGCGCGAATAGACGAGGTCGAAGGCCCCGTCCTCCCACGGCAGGTTCACGCCGTCGAAGCTGCGGAACTCGGCGTCGTCGCGGGTGCGCGCGTCGACCTCGGGCGAGCTTTCGATGTCCACGCCGCTGTAGCGCAGCCCCGGCAGGCGGGCGCGCAGCACGTCGTAGCCCGACCCGCCGCCGCAGCCGAAATCGAGCGCCCGCAGCCCCGCGGGCGGGTCGGGGAAGCGTTCGTCCAGCATCACGTCGGCATCGGCCGGGCGCGCGTGATCCGTGGGGATGGAGGCCTCGATCAGGCTGTATTCGGGGCCGAGCATGGCGGGGTCTCCTGGCCGCTTGGGGACGCTTGCGGGCGTGGGGGATCTGGCGCGGGGCGCATCGCAGCACGGCCCGTGCGCGGGCGCAAGCGCGGGGGCGCCGCGCGGGCGAGCGGGAGCGCGGCGGCGCCGCAACCGGCGGGTCCGACAGAAAAAATCGAGCGAGGCGAAAAAACCTGCAAAACCCCCCTTGCGTCCCCCGGCGCTGCGCCGTAAACACCGCTCCACGCCACGAGGCGGGCCGCTGAAGCCCGCCGCCGAGGCCCTCGCCCACCGGGTCGCCGGAAGGGGAAAACGAGGGTCGAGGATCAAGTGGACGGCAGGCGCCGGTAGCTCAGCTGGATAGAGCACCAGACTACGAATCTGGGGGTCGGGGGTTCGAATCCTCCCCGGCGCGCCATTACCTTCAAGCACTTAGCGGAAGACCCGAAGAGACACCCAACGCTGTGGGTGCCCCATGGGTGCTCCCAAGCGCGGGATCGCGATGCGACCGCGTGGCTCAGGCGCTGCCGGTGTGAACCATGAGGTTCCCGGCGACGAACTCCTCCAGATCGATGCGACGGTAGAAGACCCTGCGTCCAAGTTTGACGAAGGGCGGCCCCATCTGGCCGCGCCGTCCGGTCCTCCAGGCGGCAAGGGTGGATTCGGCGACTCGCAGGAAAGCCGCGGCTTCTTTCGGGGTGAGGAGCGGGGACCCGGATGACGGGTCGAACGGAAACACCCCCACGGGCGATTCCCGTGAGGGCTCGTAAGTGTTTTCGATCATCTGTCCTGTGAGAAATCCCCACGGGGGGATGGGGGGGGAAAGCGCGGCGCGCGGGTGAAGGGATATGCCCGCGTGAATCGCCGCCATGATTTATGAAATGGCCCTGCCGGGCGTTGCGAGTTGCGTTGCCCCTTAGGAGAGACAACACGCAACACGACGCGGGAGGACCGGTTTCCCTGCCCCGGTTAGAGATCTACCGGGGCGACCTGACGGTCCGAAACGATGCTGCAGAAGCCTGAGGGATCAGTAGTCGTCGTGGTCCAGGTAGGCGTCCTCCAAGGCCCCATCGGGATCGTCGCGAAGCGCACGGGCCTTGCGGAAACACTCGAGAGCCTCGCCCTCCTTCAGGTGACCAAGGGACACGGCCTTCTTGAGCTTTTTGGAGACGGTGCCCTTGTGGCAGCCAATCGCGTCGGCCAGTTCGGTCTGGCTGACGTATTCCAACGACCGCACAGCCTTCGCCAGCTTCTGCAGGTCATCGTCGGAGGACTCATCATCCACGATGGCCCATCCGCTCTCGTCCGACAGCGTCCAGACCTTGGGGTTCAGCCGCTGATCCCCTTTCGCCCGGAACTTCTCGAACTCCAGGCGGAACGAGGCGCTGTGGACCGAGGAGAGCGTGGGCGGAAGCAGCTTGATGATCACCTCGAAGGTGACCGACAGGCTCTGACTGCCCCTGAACGCCTTGGCGTCCTTGCGGGCGTGGTGGATGAGGATCGTGGCGATCCCGGACTGCTTCATCTGCAGGAAGAACTCCTGAACGCCCTTGAAGGCCGTGGAGGCGTTCTCATCCTCCAGCCCGTCGGTGACCGTGGTGAAGTTGTCGACCACCATCACGTCGAACCCGCCCTCCTGGCATTTCTTGCGCAGGGCGTTGCGGTCCTCCGGTTCCGAGAGGTCGATGAAGCCCGCGCCGGGCTCCTGATCCTGTCGGGCGAGAATGACGAGATTGTCCATCCATTCGGTCTCGGGGGCTCCGGGGATCACCGCCCCGGTCCTGACGAGCATACGAACCCGGTCGCGGATGTCCTGCAGGTGCATCTCTCCGTCGACCAGAAGGACCTTTCGGGGCTCAGGACAGCTGAAGCCGCCGACGCTGCCGCCCGAGGCCATGGCGATCACGAGGGAGAGGGAGAACTGGGTCTTTCCCAGGCCGGTCGCACCCCAGACGAGGGCGGTCTCACCGGAGCGAAGGAACGGGTCGATGAGCATGGAGCGCTCGGGGAACTGCCGCCGGTCGAGGTCGGCCATGGTGGTGGTCTTGAGCGCGGCGACGCCGGGTCGGGGAGTGGGTCGGCGGGGAGAGATACGCGGGGTGGTCGCGAGTTGCGCACGGCGATTGCGCCGCGCCCGGGAGTTAGGTGCAGTTGTCATAGCCTGTCCTGTTGCGTGTTGTTTGGGCGAATACGCGACTTTTTTGGATCAGGCGGGGAGGGGCGAAAAAACAGGGGACGGGGACCTGCCCATCGAAAGCCGTCGGTGCGGATGATCACCGCAGCGACGTCGCTCCCTTGGTGGTGCCACCATCAAGTAGGCGCAACCTCGCTGGACCATTCGGGGTTCTGATGACAGCCAGACGCGGCGAAAACTTGCCCAAGTAAAGCCGCAGAGATACGGTCGCGCCCATCACAGCCTTTCAGAAGCTAAGCTTCTGCGCACCCAAGTAGAGTTGCCGCATGTCCAGATGGTCCGACGCTTACGAGAAGCACCCCATTCACGAAAATCTGCAGACGCTGAATAAGCTCGCGAGCGTCGAACACGAGGACCGCGACGTCGATCACGAAGCAGAGCTGCGCCGTTTCAGGAAGGTTCTTTCGACCGCCGAGGATGCCATTCGCGGCCAGGATTCTGACACATTTCCAGCGAAACTCTTCGATTCACTTCGGAATGGCTTAATTCAAAACCAAGTCTCAGCTCATCTCTCAAACTACCAGTCCAGCGGTAACGTACAGCAACTAAGACAAGCCAATGACGCAATCAGCTCTCAAATATCAACCATTCATCAGATTGGCGCAATCAAACGCCCAGTCGAAATTACCTCTGAAGCCAATGAAATTCGCGCACTCCACGAGCAGTATGCCAAGGAGACCCAAGAAGCTATCGACGACTTTTACGACCGCCTCGAAGCCGCCGAGAGCCAGCTAACCTCTCTCGTCGGAAACATCAAAACCTATGGCGAGTCGCTGAACACACTGCGTGAGGAATCCTCTGCGGTGATCTCCTCTCTGCAAAGCACTTTCAACGAAGCAGAGAATGATCGTCAAAGCGCGTTTTCCCAAGATCAAGACACAAGACGCAGCGAACACAGCAAACAACTGAGCGAACTTCGGTCGGACGCAGAGGAGGAAGCAAAATCAATTTCGGCGACCCACCGCCAGACGCTCGAGGAGAACCATCAAGACCACTTGGAACGAGTGAACACACTCTACGAGGAAGCGCTTGAAAAGCACCAATCGATCCTTGAACTGCACGGCCTGGTCGGCGCCGACGCCGTCGCCGGGGGATACAAGGCAGGGGCTGACGACGAGAAAAGTGCGGCTGAGTTTTGGCGCTATGTAGCGATGGGCGCTCTGTCCTGCGCCGCCATTTGGCTGATCATCAAGTTCTTCATGGGCGTTGGCGAGACCGCCTCTGGCGGTATCAACTGGGCCGAACTCATCACCGCCGCTTCGCTCACCCTCGTTCTGCTCACCGCCGCTGGCTACGCCTCGCAGCAAGCGAAGGCGCACCGCGACGCGCAGCAGCAAATGCACTGGTTCTTCCTGGAGGTCAAAGCCATCGACCCCTTCATCGCGTCTCTAGACGAAGCGCAACAGCGCGAACTCAAGAGGCAACTGAGCGAACGCCTCTTCGGCAAAGACCGCAGCTCTGTCGGCTCGGGGAACATCGGCCTCAGCCCGAAGGACCTCGAGGGCCTTGTGAAAGCCATAGCTACGCCAGTCACCGAAGCGGTGAAGGCCGCGACGAAGTCGTCCTAGGTCACCCAAACTCAATCCCTCGCCCCTCCGCAAACGCCCGGTTCACCGGGTCCTCGCTCCCCAGCTTCACGTACTTCATCGCCGTCTGGATGGAGGCATGGCCCGCCCAGGCCTGAAGCTGGGGCGCAGAGGCCCCGTTCCGTGCAAGCTCCGTCAGCAATGACCGGCGGAAGGCGTGGAGCCCCCGCCCCTCGACCTTCTCCAGCCCTGCCCGCTCTTCGATCCGCGCATGGACGTGTCGGATCTCGTTCCGCGGCGCTCGTCCGCTCGGCCCCGGGAACGCCCAGCGCGGCGAGACAAGCGGAGCCTCCCGTCGATACCGACGCAGCATGGCGGCCAGAGAGGAGCACAACACGTAGGTGTGGGGTTTGCGCTGCTTCATCTTCTCAGCCGGAACCGTCCAGCTGGGCGCATCCCCGTCGAGCCTGAACTCCGACCACTCCGCCAGACGGGCCTCCGCCGACCGGCACCCCGTTCCGATGATCACCTTCAGCATCGCCCGCAACGCAGGGTCCGGCTCGTCCTCAAGGGCCTTCAGGTATCGTGCGATCTCGTCGTTGGTGTAGAGCACGTCCCGCGTCTTCTCCGGGTACTTGTCGACCAGGGCGCAGGGGTTGGGACCGGCCATCTCCCCGGTCTTGATCGCGAAGGACAGCATGGAGCTGAGCACCGACAGGGCATGGTTCGCCCGTCTCGGGTGCTTGTGGGCGGCCCGAACCCAACGCTCCACGTCGGCCCGCGAGAGGTCGGAGAGCTTCACGTCCCCGAAGGCGGGGCGGATGCGGTTGTCGAAATCCCGCTGGTATTCCTCGATGGTCCGGGGCGCCCTGCCCTTCGCCCTCAGGTGGCCTTGCAGGAACTCGGGCCACAGTTCCGCGACCGTCAGTTCCGCCTTGCGCTTGGCCCGCTCCTTGGCGGGGCTTTCACCGGCACGAACGCGGGCGGCGATCTCCATGGCCAGTTGCCGGGCCTTGTCGACCGGAAGCTCCAAGGCGAGCCCCAGCTTCTCCACGCGGCGCTGGGCGCCCCGTCCTTTCCCCTCGCGGTAGATGTAGCGGTAGACCTTCGCCCCTGACGCCTCCAGGCGCAGCTGGAAACCGGGCAACTCGGTGTCGCTGTAGTCGATCCGCTTCCCCGTGGGCTTCAGGCCGTTGACGAAGCGGTTGGTAAGTTTCTGTCGGGGCAAGGCGCGTCCCTCCTGTCGATCCCTCGACCGCGAGCGGAGCCCTGTGGGTGTCCCATGGGTGCTCCCGTGCGGCGAAGCATGGCAAAGCGGATGCGCCAGATTTGGGAACACCCAGACAGGTAGTCAATAGATTCCAGAGCCTTACACATCACCCGCCGACCACCGGCAATCCCCGTCATACCCACCTGCGCAGACTACGAATCTGGGGGTCGGGGGTTCGAATCCTCCCCGGCGCGCCACTTCTCCCCGCAAGGGGACGCAGACAAGCCTCGCGCAAGCGGGGCTTTTCGCGTTTCGGGGCCCGGCGCAGCGCGCCGCCCCCACGCACCTCCCCCTCCCCCGCCGCGCGCCCCTTGCCGCCCCCCGCCCCTGCCGCCATCCTGCGCCCCGTCCCCGCCACTCACCGGAAGGGCCCATGAAGGAACTCACCCTGCGGCAGATCGAGGTGATCCGCGCAGTCATGCTCACCGGCACGGTGGGCGGCGCGGCGCAGATGCTCGGCGTCTCCGCCCCCGGCGTCTCGCGCCTGCTCAAGCACACCGAGGAATCGCTGCGCATCCGCCTGTTCGAACGCCGCGCCGGGCGCTTCGTCCCGGCGGTCGAGGCCGGGCCCGTCTTCGACCAGATCCGCGCGGTCCACCGCGGGGTCGAGAACCTCTCGCTCGCGCTCGAAAGCCTCGGCAAGGGCGAGGACGTGCGCCTCGCCTTCGCCTCGGCCGCCTCGGTCGCCCAGTTCATCGCCGCCCGCGCCCTGCGCCGGGTGCGCGGGCGCTACCCGGACCTCTTCATCGACCTCAACATCCTCAAGATCGAGGAGACGGCCGATTACCTGCTGCTGGAGCGGGGGGAGTTCGTGATCATGTCGACGCCGGTGGACCATGCCGGGGTGGAGAACGAGCGCATCGCCGAGGGGCGGCTGGTGGCCATCGTGCCCGACGGCCACCCCCTCGCCGCCCGCCGCTCCGTCTCGCTGCGGGACCTCGCGGCCGAGCCGATGATCGGCGTCGACCCCGAGGACCCGTTCGGCGCCATCCTCAAGGCCCCGTTCGACGCCGCGGGGCTGGAGCTGCGCCACGCCATGCGCGGGCGCTTCGCGCAGACGGTGGTCAGCCTCGTGCGCCACGGGCTCGGCGTCACGGTGATCGACGAATTCTCGGTGGCCGAGGTCTACATGCCCGGCCTGACCCGCATCGCGATCGAGGAGGAGACCAGGGTCTCCACCTGGGTGGCGCGCAAGAAGGGCCGCGTGCTCAGCAGCTTCGCCGAACATGCCGTGGCCAGCTTCCGGCGCGAGCTGTCGGACGCCACCGCCGCCCGGCCCTGGGAGCAGGGGCGGAATTAACATCATGTTATGCAGGCGGTCATAACGGTATTTGACGTTATGCGCCCGCGGCCCGATCCTGCGCCCCGGATCGCGACGGGCCGCCTCCCCCCGCCCGGACGCGCGCCCGCGCCCCCAGCGGAGGAAGCAGCATGACGACCCTCAGGACCTCCATCGCCACCGTCTCCGTCCCCGGCGACCTGCCGACCAAGCTCAAGGCCATCGCCGCGGCGGGGTTCGACGGGATCGAGATCTTCGAGCAGGACTTCATCGCCGACGCCGGATCGCCGCGCGACGTGGGCGCCATGGTCCGCGACCACGGGCTTGAGATCACCCTGTTCCAGCCCTTCCGCGACTTCGAATCCCTGCCCGAGCCGCGCCGCGCCAAGGCCTTCGACCGGGCCGAGCGCAAGTTCGACCTGATGCAGGAGCTGGGCGTGGACCTGGTGCTGGTCTGCTCCTCCTGCGACCCGGACAGCCTCGGCGGCATCGACCGCGCCGCCGCCGATTTCCACGAGCTGGGCGAGCGCGCCGCGAAGCGCGGCCTGCGCGTGGGCTACGAGGCGCTGTGCTGGGGCCGCCACGTCAACGACCACCGCGACGCGTGGGAGGTGGTGCGCCGCGCCGATCACGCCAATGTCGGCCTGATCCTCGACAGCTTCCACTCGCTGGCCCGCAGGATCGACAACCGGACCATCCGCGCGATCCCGGGCGACAAGATCTTCTTCGTGCAGCTCGCCGATGCGCCGCTGATCGAGATGGACCTGCTCTACTGGTCCCGCCATTTCCGCAACATGCCCGGCGAGGGGGATCTCGACGTCACCGGCTTCATGCAGGCCGTCGCCGCGGCGGGCTATACCGGGCCGCTGAGCCTCGAGATCTTCAACGACCAGTTCCGCTCCGGCAACGCGCGGATGGTGGCCGAGGACGGGTATCGCTCCCTCGTCCAACTCGCCGACGAGGTGCGCCTGGCCGAGCCGTCGGGCGCCGTCTCGCCCGCTCCCCTGCCCGCCCGGCAGCGGCCGAAGGGGGTGGAGTTCATCGAGTTCACCGCCCAGGGCGAGGACCGGGCGCGCACCACGGCGCTGCTGTCCTCGATGGGGTTCGCGCCCGCGGGCAAGCACGTGTCGAAGAACGTCGAGCTCTGGCGCCAGGGCGGCATCAACGTGGTGGTGAACGCCGAGACCTCGGGCTTCGCCAACGCCGCCTATGCCGCGCACGGCGCCTCGATCTGCGACGTGGGCCTGAAGGTGGGCGACGCGGGCGCGGCGGCGGAACGCGCGGCGCGGATGGGCGCGAAACCCTTCGCCCAGCCGGTGGGGCCCGGAGAGCTGGAGATCCCCGCCGTCCGCTCGGTCGGCGGCTCGGTGCTGCATTTCATCGACGAGGGCGCGGCCCTGTCGAAGGTCTGGGAGACGGAGTTCCCCGGCGCCGCGGCAACCGCGGGGGACGATGCGGGCCTCACCCGCATCGACCACCTTGCCGAGACGATGAACTACGGCGAGATGCTGTCCTGGACGCTTTTCTACGCCGCCCTGTTCGACATGCAGAAATCGCCGATGGTGGACGTGATCGACCCCGACGGGCTGGTCCGGTCCCAGGCGCTGGAGAGCCCGGACGGCGCCCTGCGCATCACCCTCAACGGCGCCGAGACGCACCGCACGCTGGCGGGCAAGTTCCTGGCCGACAGCTTCGGCGGCGTGGTCCAGCACGTGGCCTTCGCCACCGGCGACATCTTCGCTTCGGTCGAGGCGATGAAGGCCCGCGGGTTCCAGCCGCTGCCGATGCCCAGGAACTACTATGACGACCTCGCCGCCCGGCACGACATCGAGCCTGCGCTGCTGGAGCGGATGCGGGCGCTCGACATCCTCTATGACCGGGATGCAGGGGGCGAATTCTTCCAGTGCTACTCAAGGCCCTGGGGCGACGGGATGTTCTTCGAGGTGCTCGAGCGGCGCGGCGATTACACCGGCTACGGCGCCCCCAACGCGCCCTTCCGCATCGCCGCCCAGAAGCGGCTGATGCGCCACGGGGCGGTGCCGAAGGGCTGAGGGGGCGGCGGCGGCCCTCAGCCCGCCGCCAGCGCCGCTTCCGCCGCCGCGGCGCAGCCGGTCAGCGCCGCCATGTCGTCGAGCACCATGCGCACGGGGATCGTCGCCACCAGCGCCGCGAAGCGCGGGTCCGGGTGGTCGTGCATCTGCGCCGCGAACCGCGCCGCCGCGCCGTCCCGCAGCAGCATCCCGCGCGCCACGGAACCGGCCAGGAACAGCCCGTCCCCGGGCATGAACTGCAGGGCGAGGTCCCGGCACAGCGCCCCGGCCATCGACGCGAACAGGTCCGCCGTGGCCGCCGCCGACGCATCCCCCGCCGCCAGCGCCGCGGCCAGCGCCGCGCCCTCGCGCCCCTCGCGGCCATGCAGCGCCGCGTCGAGCCGGGCGACGCCGCGCCCGCAGAACCAGTCCTCGACCGTCCCGGGCGACGCGCCTTCGGGCAGCAGCGCCGCGACGGCGGAGGGCAGGCTCGCGTGGCCGAACTCCGCCGCCATGGTCCGGCGCCGCCCGTCCTCGCCGCGCAGCACGGCGCAGATATTGGTCCCAGTGCCGAAGCCCACGGCCAGCGCCTGGCCGTTCCCGCCCGCGTCGGCCCCGGCCTCCCCGGCGCCCCCCGCGCCCGCCACGTAATCGGCCGCCTGTCCCTCGGACAGCCGGTGCAGCCCGTGGCCCAGCGCCCCGAGGTCGTTGAGCACGATCCCCAGCCCCGCCCCGCAGGCGGCGGCCAGCGCGCCTGCCTCGACCTCGGGCCAGGCGGCATGGTTGGTCAGCCGCGCCCGCCCGTCGCGCACCGGCCCCGCGAAGGCCGCGCAGACGGCGTCAGGCCGCGGCCCCGCGGCGCGGGCGAGGAAGGCGGCGGCCGAGGCCTCGAAGCTCTCGAACCCGGCGTTCAGATGCCCCTGCGGCCCGGCCAGCATCCGCCCGCCCTGCATCAGGGCGAAGCGCGCATTGGTGCCGCCCACATCGGCGACGAGAATGACGGGATCAGCGGTCATGGCGGCGGTCCTGCGCAAACGTCGTGAGCGCCGAACACTGCCCGCCCGCGCAGGCCCGGTCCAGCCCCCGCGCGCCCCCCGCGCGCCCCCCCCGCCCTTGCCGCGCGCGCCCATCCGTGGGATGCAGCGCCCATCCGCACATGAACCTCGGGGGGCCCGCCATGGCCGAGCATCACCACGCCGTCATCATCGGCGCCGGCGCCGCCGGCCTCTACTGCGCCCGCTTCGCCGCGGCCCGCGGCGGCTCGGTGCTGCTGGTCGACCATTCGGACGAACCGGGCGAGAAGATCCGCATCTCGGGCGGCGGGCGCTGCAACTTCACCAACACCGATTGCGGCCCCCACGCCTTCCTCTCGCAGAACCCGCATTTCTGCAAATCCGCCCTCAAGCGCCACACCCAGTGGGATTTCATCGACCGGGTGCAGGAAGCCCGCATCGACTTCCACGAGAAGACGCTGGGCCAGCTGTTCTGCGACGGCTCCTCGCGGCAGATCGTCGACATGCTCTGCGACGACGCCGCCCGCGCGGGGGTGGAGCTGGAGCTTGAGACCGAGGTCCATGACGTGGAGCGGACCGAGAGCGGGTTCCTGATGACCATCGCCGGGCCGACCGGATCGCGCCCCGTGACCGCCGACACCCTGGTGATCGCGACGGGCGGCAAGTCGATCCCCAAGATGGGCGCCACCGGCTACGCCTTCCAGGCGGCCGAGCATTTCGGGCTGGGGGTGACCGAGATCCGCCCCGCCCTCGTGCCCCTCACCTTCGGGGACGAGACGCTGGAGCGGCTGGCCGCGCTGTCCGGCGTCTCGGTCTTCGGCGCCGCCATGGCCGGGGGCGCACGGTTCGAGGAGGCGCTGCTGTTCACCCATCGCGGCCTCTCGGGCCCCGCGATCCTGCAGATCAGCTCCTACTGGCGCGAGGGCGAGGAGATCGGCATCTCGCTGATGCCCGGCGGCTGTTTCGAGGCGCTCAAGGCCATGCGGTCCGAGCGCGGCGGGCGCTTCGTGTCGACCGCTCTGTCCGAGCTGATCCCCCGGCGCCTCGCGCTGCAGATCTGCGCCGTGGCGGGGGTGGACGGCAACCTCGCCGACATGTCCGACGCCGCGCTGCGCGACTTCGCCGGGGTGGTGGAGAACTGGCGGCTGAAGCCGACCGGCTCCGAGGGCTGGCGCACGGCCGAGGTGACGCTGGGGGGCGTGGACACCGCCGGGCTGTCCTCCAAGACCATGGAGGCGCGGGACGTGCCGGGCCTGTTCTTCATCGGCGAGGCGGTGGACGTGACCGGCTGGCTCGGCGGCTACAACTTCCAGTGGGCCTGGTCCTCGGGCTGGGCCGCGGGGACCGAGATCGCGTCGCGCGTCGGCGGCTGACCCGGCGGGGCCGGGGGCGTTTCAGCCGGCCCCCGGCCCGGCGCGCAGCCAGGAATGCGCGAAGACCAGCTTCTCCCGCGCCGTCTCGGACAGCACGAACGGGTAGAGATCCCCGATCCCCATCGCCCGGTTGATGGCGTTGAGCGAGATGCACAGCTCTCCCGCCGCCTGGATCACCTCGGCCCCGTCCTCGGCGGCGTAGGGGTCGTAATCGGGGTGCGGCAGGCAGGGCGCGGACAGCCCCTCGCCCACGAAGCCCCCGAGAATGGCCCAGAGGTGCAGGACATGGGCGAAGCTCTCGGCCCAGTCCTCGTGCGGGTGGGCCGAGGCATAGGCGCTGACATGGCGCGCGGCCCAGTCCGGCGGCGCCCCGTTCGCGTGATGGGCGGCCAGCGCCTCGCCGTAATCGGCGCGCTCATCCCCGAACAGGGCGCGGAAGGCGTCCGAAAAGCCCGGCTCGGCGGCGAGGCGCTCGAACAGGAAATGCCCGATCTCGTGCCGGAAATGCCCGGCGACGGTGCGGTAGGGCTCGTCGAAGGCTTCGCGCCGGGCGACGCGCTCGGCCGGGTCGGCCTCGGTCACGTTGATGGTGATGGCGCCCGAGAGGTGGCCCATCATCACCCGCGTCTCGCCCGAGGCGGTGTCTTCCGAGAGCATGTGGAATTCGGGCCGCGGCCCCGGGTCGGCGAGGGTGAACCAGCCCCAGCGGCCGAGCCCGCGCAGCACCCGGCGCTTGGCGGCCTCGGTGCGGACCCAGAGGGCGCGGTTCTCGCCGACCGAGAGGTCCGGGAAGACGACGGTCATGGCGCAGGACCGGCAGAGGGCGCCCGGCGCGTCGGCGGCCCAGTTGCAGGACGCGGCCTCGCGGTTGGCGCAGGGGGCGGCGGGCGCGGCCCCTTCGGCGGGCCCGTCCGCGGCCCCGTCCCCGTCGCCCAGGAGGGCGAAGACGTCGGCATCCGGCAGGTAGGCGACCGCGGCCCCGCAGGGGCAGTCGAGATTGTCGAAAAAGACGCGGGCCCCGCAGGCGGGACAGGTGAGAGGGCGCATGTCGGCTCCGGTCCGGGGGGCGGCGCGCCCGGGACCGGGGGCCTGCGGAACATCCTAGGGCGCCGGGGCGGCGTGTCGACCGGCGCGGCGCGTCCTGAACAAATGATTGACGCAGCGTTCATGCTGGCGGACGATTTCTGCGTCACCCAGAAATTGACAAATCAAGAGGGCGATTCTTTTGAAAATCCCTCAAGTGGGAGGAATATCCATGAATATTCGCGCACGCATCGCCCCGGCGGTCGCCGCGCTGCTGGTCGCCGCGACGACGGCGCAGGCGCAGTCGGTCATCAGCTACAAGACCTGCAGCTTCTACACCGAAACGAACTTCAAGGGCGCGCATGTCAGCCTGCATGACGGCGACATGATCAAGACCGGCGCGCCCGCGGGCGATCCCGGCTTCTTGAAGACGTGGACCAACATCCGCGAGACCAAGGGCGGCGCCCTGTTCGAAGACGGCGCCTGGCGACGCGAGATCAAGTCGGTCATCGCCGCGCCGTTCTGCACCGCCCAGGTCGTCTACGGCATCCGCAAGTCCGCCGGCTTCACGGCCTACGAGATGGACACCGCGCAGAGCGTCCTCGCCGAGTACCAGCGCGACCTGGGCGGCCCGGCGCTGCTGGCCTGCCTGTGCACCGAGCCGAAATGACCCGCCGCCGCGCGGTCTGACACGCGACAGGGGCGGCCCGAAAGCCGCCCCCTCCACCGCGTCCCGCAAGCGCCGCTCAGCCCCGGCGCATCTCCGGGTGCAGCGCTTTCCCGAGGATGTGGTCATCCTTGTGCACCACGTGCGCGCCATGGCCGACGATCAGCGGGTCCGGCGCATGCACCACCCGCCGGTCCTTGCCCGGATAGTCGATGCTGCTCAGGAAATGCGTCATGCAGGCCAGCCGCGCGCGCTTCTTGTCGTCGGACTTGATGATCGTCCAGGGCGCGTCGGCGGTGTCGGTGTAGAAGAACATCGCCTCCTTCGCCTCGGTGTAGTCATCCCACTTGGACAGGCTCGCCTTGTCGATCGGCGACAGTTTCCACTGCTTCAGCGGATCCGTCTCGCGCGCCTTGAAGCGCTTGGCCTGCTCGTCCTGGGTGACCGAGAACCAGTACTTGAACAGCCGGATGCCGCTGCGCACCCACATCCGCTCCAGCTCCGGCGTCTGGCGCATGAATTCGAGGTACTCGGTGGGCGTGCAGAAGCCCATCACCCGCTCCACCCCCGCGCGGTTGTACCAGGAGCGGTCGAACAGCACCATTTCCCCCGCGCTCGGCAGGTGCTCGACATAGCGCTGGTAATACCACTGGCCGCGCTCGAGGTCGGTCGGCTTCTCCAGCGCCACGACATGGGCGCCGCGGGGGTTCAGGTGCTCCATGAACCGCTTGATGGTGCCGCCCTTGCCGGCGGCGTCGCGGCCCTCGAACACCAGGGCGACCTTCTGGCCGCTCTCCTTGATCCAGGCCTGGGCCTTCAGGAGCTCGGCCTGGAGCTCGGCCTTGCGCTTCTCGTAGGCGGCGCGCTTCATGCGGCTGGCATAGGGGTACTCGCCGGTCTCGAACGCGTGGCGGATCGCGTCCGGGTCGTGGCGCAGCTCGGACAGGTGGTGCAGCTTGGCGGCGGCGACGGCATGGGCGTCGGGGGCCGGGGCGGCCCCGGGCGCGGCGGCTTCGGGCTTCGCCGCCGCGTCCTCCTTGGGCGCGGGCGCGACCGCCTCGGCCTTCGCCTTCACCACCGCGCTCGGCGTCGGCGCGGCATCCCCCCGCCCCGTCGCGACGATCTCGGCGCCGGTTTCATCCATCTTCGGGGGCATGTCGGTCATGGGTCGCTCTCCTCTCCGCCGACCGGGAGTCGCCCGGCGTTCCTGAAGCTTTCATGACCTGATTGTTGCGCCGCGCGCCTTGATCGAGCGCAATCCGCCCCCGAAAACCCGCCATGCGCGGCGCGAAAGCCCCCTTCCGTGGCCCTCAGAACACCTTTCCGGGGTTCATGATCCCCGCCGGGTCCAGCGCCGCGCGCAGCCGCGCCATCAGCGCCAGCTCGGCGTCCGAGCGGGCGTGGGACAGGTAGGGCTTCTTCAACGTGCCGATCCCGTGCTCGGCGGAGACGGTGCCGCCGAAATCGCGCACGAGGCCGTAGACGATCTCGCAGATCCGCTCTTTCGGCTGCTGCGCCGCGCCGCGCACCCGGCCGCCGATATGCATGTTCCCGTCGCCGATATGGCCGTAGAAGATCGCCTCGCCCGTGCCCGGCCATTCCGCGTCCATCGCCGCCCGGCAGGCGCGGGCGAACTCATCCATCCGCGCCTGCGGCAGGCCGATGTCGAAGGCGCAATGCGGCCCGAAGGTGATGGAGAACTCGGACACCGCGTCCCGCACCTCCCAGAACCGCGCCACGTCGGCCAGCGACTGCGCCACGGCGGCGTCCTCGACCAGCCCCGCCTCGGCCTGGGCCTCGAGCCAGGCCTGGAACCGCGCCGGGTCGGCCGCATCATCCGTCCCCTGCGCCTCGACCAACGCGTAGATCGCGAAGCCGTCCGGCAGCGGCATCTTCAGCCCCGGCGTGCCCGAGATGACGGACCAGTAATCGGGCCACATCACCTCGAAGGCCGAGAGCATCGGGCCAAGGCCGGAGCGCGCGGCGCGCAGCAGCTTCAGCAGGTCGTCATAGCTGCTCAGCCCGCACATCGCCGCCATGGTCGAGGCCGGGCGCGGCGCCAGCCGGATCACCGCGCGCGTGACGATCCCCAGCGTCCCCTCGGCCCCGATGAAGAGCTGCTTGAGGTCATAGCCCGCGTTGTTCTTGAGCATCTTGTTGAGGCTCGTGACCACCTCGCCCGTCGGCAGAACCACCTCCAGCCCCAGCACCATTTCGCGGGTCATCCCGTAGCGGATCACCCGGTTGCCCCCGGCATTGGTGGAGATGTTGCCGCCGATGGCGCAAGAGCCGCGGGCCCCGAGATCCAGCGGCACCATCAGCCCCGCCTCGGCCGCCGCCTTCTGCGCGGCCTCGAGCGGAACCCCGGCCCCGAGGGTCATGGTCATCGCGTCCGGGTCGATCTCCTCGATCTGCGCCATCCGCTCGAGGCTGATGGCGACGCCGCCCGCGACCGGCGTGCCGCCGCCGCACAGCCCCGTCAGCCCCCCCTGCGCCGTCACCGGAACCCCGTGCGCGGCGCAGAGCTTCATCGCCGCCGCGACGCCGCCCGCATCCGCCGCCCGCACCACCGCGACGGGCGGGACGGGGGCGTAGCGGTCGGACCAGTCATGGGCGTTGCGTTCGGGGATCGCGTCCCCGGTCAGCACGTCGCCCGCGGGCAAGGCGGCGACAAGGGCGGAGAGGAAGGCGGCGTCAGCGGTCATGGGTTCGGCTTTCGTCAGAGCTTGGCGATGGCGGCGCATTCGGGGACGGGAGAGACCACGCGCCCCTCCGCCTCGAACAGCCGCAGGTTCTCGACCACCAGGTCGCCCATCGCCTGCCGGGTCTCGACGGTGGCCGAGCCGACATGGGGCAGAAGGGTCACGTTCTCCATGCCGAACAGGGCCTCGGGCACGTTCGGCTCGTCCTCGAACACGTCGAGGCCGGCGCCGCCGAGGGTCCCCTCCTGGAGGGCGGCGACCAGCGCGGCCTCGTCGCAGGTCGAGCCGCGGCCCACGTTGACGAAGGTCCCCTCGGGGCCCAGCGCATCCAGCACCGCGCGGTTCACCAGCTTTTCCGTCGCCTTGCCGCCGGGGGTGATGTTGATCAGCGCGAAGCTGTCCCGAGCCAGCGCCTCGAGGTCGTCGTAATAGGCGTAAGCCACGTCGCGCTTGGTGCGGGTGTGATAGGCGATGGTGCAGCCGAAGGCGGCCTCGAGCTTGTGGGCGATGGTCAGCCCGATGCGCCCCAGCCCGAGGATGCCGATGGTCTTGCCGGCGATGGAGCGGGTCAGCGGCGCGGCGCCGAAGCCGGTCCACTTGCCCGCGCGCACGTAAGAATCGTCGCGCACCAGCCGCCTTGTGGTCGCCAGCAGCAGCATCACCGCGGTGTTGGCCACGTCGTCGTTCAGCACGTCCGGCGTATGCGTCACCACGATCCCGCGCGCCGCGGCGGCGGGCGCGTCCACGGCGTCATAGCCGACGCCATAGCCCGAGATGATCTTGAGGTTCGGCAGCGCCTCCATCACCGCCGCCGGGCAGCCGTCATGGCCATTGGTGCAGACCGCGCCGATGCGCGCGCCGTGCTCGGCCAGGTATGCCGGCAGGTCGTCGATCTCCGCCGCGCGGTGAACCTTGTCATAGAGCGCCTCCAGCGCCTCGGTCATGCGCGGGCTGACGCCGCCGATCTGCAGAAGTTCGCGGGACATGGGGGCCTCCGTGGCCTTGGGGGTCTTGGAAACGGCCCCGCCCCGGGCGCGCGGCCCGGGGCGGGGGGGATGTGCGCGGCGCCTGGATCAGGCGTCCATGCCGACTTTCTGGCGCTGGACGCCGAGGCCCTCGATCTCGACCTCCATCACGTCGCCGACCTTGAGGAACTTCTGCGGCTTCATGCCCATGCCCACGCCCGGCGGGGTGCCGGTGGAGATGACGTCGCCGGGGTGCAGGGTGAACATCTGGCTCAGGTGGCTGATGACCTGGGCGACGGTGAAGATCATCGTCTTCGTGTTCCCGGTCTGCATCCGCTCGCCATTGACGTCGAGCCGCATGGAGAGGTTCTGCGGGTCCGGCACCTCGTCCGCCGTCACCAGCCAGGGGCCGGTGGGGCCGTAGGTGTCGGGCGACTTGCCCTTGGTCCACTGGCCGGTGCGCATGGTCTGGAACTCGCGCTCCGAGACGTCGTTGCACACGCAGTAGCCGGCGACGTAGTTCAGCGCGTCCGCCTCGGAGACGTATTTGCACGTCTCGCCGATCACCACGCCCAGCTCGACCTCCCAGTCCGACATGGTCGAGCCGCGGGGCATGACCACGTCGTCATTGGGGCCGACGACGGCCGAGTTGGCCTTCATGAAGAGGATCGGGTGCTCGGGGATGTCGGCGCCGGTCTCGGCGGCATGGTCGGCATAGTTGAGGCCGATGCACATGTACTTGCCGATCGACCCGACGCAGGCGCCGTAGCGCACGTCGCCGCTCACCAGCGGCAGGTCCGCGGGGTTGAGGGCGGCGAGGGCCGCGAGGCTTTCGCGGCCCAGCGCCGCGCCGTCGATATCGGCGACATGGGCCGAGAGGTCGCGGATGTTCCCCTCGGCGTCGATCAGGCCGGGAAGCTCGGCGCCCGGGGCGCCGTAACGGACGAGTTTCATTGCGGATGTCCTTCGTATCGGCGGGGGGCGCGGCGCCCCCCGCATGAGGTCAGTGGTTGTTGCGCGGCTCGAACCTGCGGCCGATGGCGCGGTAATTCGTGGCGTCCTTGAGGGTCATGCCCTCGGAGAAGGGCTGCACCTTCTCGCGGAAATACTGCTGCCAGGGCGAGTGGCTTTCGGGGTGCTGGTAGCCCCCGGCCGCCTCCAGCGCCGCGCGGCGGGCGGCGAGCTCCTCCTCCGGCGCCAGAATGTTCGCGGTGCATTTCCCGAGGTCGATCCGCACCCGGTCGCCGGTCTGCAGGATCGCGAGACCGCCCCCGTCCGCCGCCTCGGGGGATGCGTTGAGGATGGACGGGCTGCCCGAGGTCCCCGACTGCCGCCCGTCGCCGATGCAGGGCAGCGACTTGACGCCCTTCTTCAAGAGGTAGGCGGGGGGCCGCATGTTCACCACCTCGGCCCCGCCGGGATAGCCGATGGGGCCGGTCCCGCGCATGAAGAGGACCGAGTTCTCGGTGATCCCGAGGCTCTCGTCGTCGATGCGGTGGTGGAAATCCTCCGGCCCGTCGAAGACCACGGCCGTCCCCTCGAACGCTTCGGGGTCGTCGGGGTTCGACAGGTACCGGTCCCGGAACTCCTTCGAGATCACCGAGGTCTTCATGATGGCGCTGTCGAAGAGGTTGCCCTTGAAGTTCACGAACCCGGCGGCCGGGACCATGGCGTCAGCGATGGGCCGGATCACGTCGGTGTTGACGATCTCCCGCCCCTCGCAGTTCTCGCCCATCGACTTGCCGTTGACGGTGACGGCGCCCGGGTGGGGCAAGAGGCCGCTCCGCATCAGCTCGGCCACCACCGCCGGGACGCCCCCGGCGCGGTGGTAGTCTTCCCCGAGGTATTCGCCCGCGGGCTGCAGGTTCACCAGCAGCGGTACGTCATGGCCGATCTTCTGCCAGTCGTCGTTGTCGAGGTGAATGTTCAGGTGCCGCGCGATGCCGTTGAGGTGGATCGGCGCGTTGGTCGACCCGCCGATGGCCGAGTTCACGACGATGGCGTTCTCGAACGCCTCGCGGGTCATGATCTTCGACGGGAACAGGTCCTCGTGCACCATGTCGACGATGCGCCGCCCGGTTTCGAACGCCATCTGCCCGCGCTCCCGGTACGGGGCGGGGATGGCGGCGGAGCCGGGCAGCTGCATGCCCAGCGCCTCGGCCAGCGAGTTCATCGTGGTCGCGGTGCCCATGGTGTTGCAGTAGCCGACCGAGGGGGTGGAGGAGGTGACGAGCTCGATGAAGCCGTCATTGTCGATCTCGCCCGCCGCCAGCATCTCGCGCGCTTTCCACACGATGGTGCCGGACCCGGTCCGCTCGCCGCGGAACCAGCCGTTGAGCATCGGGCCGACGGACAGCGCGATGGCCGGGATGTCCACCGTGGCGGCGGCCATCAGCAGGGCGGGCGTGGTCTTGTCGCAACCGATGTTCAGCACCACGCCGTCGATGGGATAGCCGAAGAGGGATTCCACCAGGCTCAGGTAGGCGAGGTTGCGGTCCAGCATCGCCGTGGGGCGTTTGCCCGTCTCCTGGATCGGGTGGACCGGGATCTCCAGCGGGATGCCCCCGGCCTGGTAGATGCCGTCGCGCACGCGCTTGGTCAGCTCGATATGGTGGCGGTTGCAGGGGGACAGGTCGGACCCCGTCTGCGCGATGCCGATGATCGGCTTGCCGCCCTGCAATTCCTCGCGGGTGATGCCGTAGTTGAGATACCGCTCGAGATAGAGGGCGGTCATCTCGGGGTCGAGCGGGTTGTCGAACCAGAGGCGGGAGCGGAGCTCTTCGGGCTTCTTGGTCATGGCTGGATCTCCTGGGCGAGGGGGAACGAGACGGACGGCGAGGCGGGAGGGGGCGCGGGTCGGCGCCCCCGCTTGGGTCAGCCCGACCAGCCGCCGTCGATCACGCAGGCCTGCCCGGTGGTGAAAGCGGATTCGTCCGAGGACAGGTAGACGGCGAGGGCGGCGATTTCTTCCGACGTGCCGATGCGGCCCATGGGCTGGCGGGCGATGAAATCCTTCATCGCCTGCTCGTAATCCCCGGTGGCGCGCAGGCGGTCATGCAGGGACGGCGATTCCACCGTGCCCGGGCAGATGCAGTTCGCCCGCACGCCCTTGGTGATGTATTCGCGCGCCACCTGCTTGGTCATGCCGATCACGGCGGCCTTGGTGGCGCCGTAGACGAAGCGGTTCGGCGCCCCGATGATCGAGGAGGCGGCGGAGGACATGTTGACGATGCTCCCCACGCCCCGCTCCAGCATCCCCGGGATCGCGGCCTGCATGGTCCAGAACATCGACCGGCAGTTGAGGGCGAAGGCGAAATCCCAGTCGTCATCGGTGCAGGCGAGCACGTCGCCCGCATGCACGTAGCCCGCGCAGTTGAACAGGATGTCGGGCTGGAAGCCTTTCACCGCCGCGACCACGGCGTCCTTGTCGAGCACGTTGAGCGGCGCGGTCGCGAGGCCCGCGGCGGCCAGCTCCTCCAGCGCCGCCCCGTTGACGTCGGTGGCCAGCACCTCGGCGCCTTCCGCGTGCATCATCAGCGCGGTCGCCCGCCCGATCCCCTGCCCCGCGGCGGTGCAGAGCGCCTTTTTCCCGTTCAGCCGTCCGGCCATTGCATCCTCCCTGTGGGCGCTTCTGCGCCGCCTTGTTCTGTCGCGGCGCGCTCAGGCGCCTTGGAAATCATCCTCGAGGTAGACGCGGATGATCTCCTCGAAACTCGTCTCCGCCTCGAAGCCCAGCGCCCGGGCGCGGGCCGGGTCGAAGCGGGTGGGCCAGTTCTTCACGATGGCCATGATCGCCTCGTCCGGCGCGGGGCGGATCAGGTCGACCGCCTTCTGTCCGGCGACCGCGCGCAGCGCCTCGATCTGCTCTTCGACCGACACGCCGACGCCGGGCATGTTGAGCGCGCGGCGGCCCTGGAGGGCGTCCTCGGCGATCCCCGCCGCATGGGTCAGGAACCGCGCGGCCGAGCGGGGCGAGGCATGGGTGTGCACGACCGAGGCCGGGACCGGCAGCTGCGCCTCCTGGCCGTTCAGCGGCTCGCGGATGATGCCCGAGAAGAAGCCCGAGGCCGCGGCGTTGGGCTTGCCCGGCCGCACGCAGATGGTGGGCAGGCGGATGGCGATGCCGTCGACGAAGCCCTTGCGGGAGAAGTCGTTCAGCATCAGCTCGCAGCACGCTTTCTGGGCGCCGTAGCTGGTCTGCGGCGCGGTCAGGAACTCGTCCCCGATCAGCTCCGGGAAGGGCGCGCCGAACACGGCGATGGAGGAGGTGAAGATGACGCGCGGCCGGTACGTCCCGCCGCTCGCGGCATGTTCGGCGCGCAGGGCGAAGAGGAACCGTTCCAGGCCGCGGGCGTTGACCTCCCAGCCCTTGTCGAAATCCATCTCCGCCTCGCCCGAGACGATGGCGGCGAGGTGGTAGACGACATCGGGGCGCAGGGCGGCGAGCCGCGCGGCCTCGTCGGGCGCGGCGGCGTTCCCGGTCTGGCAGTCGACGGGGAAGCCCGCGCCCGCGGGGGCCGCGGGCGGGAAGATGTCATGCAGGATCAAGGAGGAGACGGCGCCAGTCGGCAGCCCCTCCCCCGCGATCCTCGCGGCCAGCTTGCGGCCCACCATCCCGGCGCCGCCGATGATCATCACCTTCATTGCACGTCCCTCCCAAGCCATGCGTTCCGCCGCACTCTCAGCCCTCGAGGCCGTTCTGGTCCAGCAGTTCCAGCCAGAGGCCCGAATGGTCCTTCTCGGCCCCGTCGAGGTCGCGCACGAAGCGGCCGAAGCGTTCCTGCATCGAGAGGGTCATCGGCAAGGTCAGCCCGTGGGCGGCGGCTTCCTCCAGCGTGTTGTCGATGTCTTTCAGCTGCAGCTTCGACGGCCCGCCGGGGGCGAAATCACCCGTCGTCATCCGCTCGCCATGCTGCTGAAGGATCGTGCCGTCCGCGAAGCCGCCCTTGAGCGCCTGGCGGATCGCGGCGGGGTCGGCGCCGCCCTCGCGCGCCAGCAGCATCGCCTCGGCCACCACGCCGATGGTCGACGCGACGATGGCCTGGTTGCACAGCTTGGCGAGCTGCCCGGCGCCCGAGGGCCCGACCTTCACCGGGCGGCCCATTGCGGACAGCACGGGGGCGGCCTTGTCGAAGGCCTCCTGCGTCCCGCCCGCCATGATTGCGAGGCTGCCCGCCTCGGCCCCCTTGGTGCCGCCCGAGACCGGCGCATCGAGCGCCAGGCGCCCGGCGGCGGAGAGGCGCTCGGCGATCTCCCGCGCTTCCTTCGGCTTGATCGAGGACATGTCGCACAGCACCGCGCCCTCGGGCGCCGCCTCGGCCACGCCTTGCGCGAACAGCAGGTCCAGCACCGCGGGCCCGTCCGAGACCATGGTGATGACCACGTCGGCCCCGGCAGCGGCCTCGGCGGCGGCGGCGAAGACCTGCGCGCCCTCCGCGGCCAGCGCGTCCGCCTTGGCCCGGGTGCGGTTCCAGGCGCGCACGGCATGGCCGGCCTTCAGCAGGTTCCGCGCCATCGGGGCGCCCATCAGGCCGGTTCCAAGGAATGCGACCGTGGCTTTGTCCGCCGTCATGGAAATCTCCTTCACACCGAAACGGTGATGCCGCCGTCGACGGCGAGGGTGTGGCCGTTCACGAAGCTCGACGCGCGCGAGGACAGGAACACGGCGGCCCCCACAAGCTCCTCGACATCGCCCCAGCGGCCCGCGGGGGTGCGCTTGCACAGCCACTCGGAAAAGGCCGGGTCATCCACCAGCGCCTGGTTCAGCGGCGTCTTGAAATACCCCGGCGCGATGGCGTTGACGTTGAGGCCATGCTTCGCCCAGTCCGTCGCCATCCCGCGGGTCAGGTTGCGCACGCCCCCCTTGGCGGCGGTGTAGGGCGCGACCCCGGGGCGGGCGAGCTCGGACATCACCGAGGCGATGTTGATGATCCGCCCCGCCCCGCGCGGGATCATCCGCCGCGCGGCGCTGCGGGCGGCGAGGAACGGGCCCACGAGGTGCACGTTCATCAGCGCCCGGAAATCCTCGGTCGCGAAATCCTCCAGCGGCGCGCGGATCTGCACCCCGGCGTTGTTCACCAGGATGTCGATGGGCCGCGCGTCGTCGAGCGCATCGATCCCCGCCTCCACCGCGGCCTCGTCCGTCACGTCGAAGGGGGCGGCGACGGCGTCATGGCCCTCGGCGCGCAGGGTCTGCGCGGCCGCCTCGGCCTTGGCGGCGTCGCGGCCGTTGATGGCGACGGCGGCGCCCGCCTCGGCCAGCCCGCGCGCCAGCGCGAAGCCGATGCCGGAGCCCGCGCCGGTCACGAGCGCGAAGCGCCCGGTCAGGTCGAACAGGTTGCTGCTCATGTCTGCGGCGGCCCTCCCCGGCCGTGCATTGAATGGGGGACGGGCGCCCGGCGGACCGGGGCCGCGACCGGCGGTCAGCCGCCGATCATGTCGTCCCGATAGGTCCACAGGTGCGAGCGGATCGCCTTGCGGCAGGCGTCCTCGTCCCGCGCCACGGCGGCGTTGAGGATCGCCTCGTGCTCCTCGATCGTCTCGTGCCGGAAGCCCGCGGTGGGCGTGGCGGCGACGACCTGCTGGCGGAACCGCTCATAGACCGCCCGGTGCTCCTCGCGCAGGGCGCGGTTCGGGCAGGCGGAGAGGAGCGCGTCGTGGAACTCCCAGTCCACCCGCGTCCAGATCGGCACCAGGTGGGCCGGGTCCTCGGCGTCGCGCATCCGCGCCTCGATATGCGCCAGCTTGTGATGGGCGGCGGCGAGGCCGGCCTCCCACTCCATGTCCCCGCGCCGCATCGACTGCACCGCGCCCTCGCCCTCGAGCAGCACCCGAAGGTCCATCAGCTCGCCCAGCAGCGCGAGATCCGAGGTGGGGACCGAGAAGCCGCGCTGCTCCTCCTGCGCCACCAGCCCCTCGACGGCGAGGCGCAGCAGCACCTCGCGCATGGCCGAGGCGGAGACGTCATAGGCGCCGCGCAGCGCGTCGGGGCGCAGGCGCGCGCCGGCGGGGAATTCCCCGGCCATGATGCGCGCCTTCACCGAGCGGTGCACCGCCCCGAGCGTCATCCCGTCCTGCGCCGCGTCGCGGGCCATGCGCGTCTTTCCTCCCTTGCGCGGGGGCGCTGCGCCGCCCGCCTGCGCCCTTTGCCGGGCGCCTCGTTCTCATCCCCCGCCGCGACCGGCTTCCCTGCGTCCGGGCGCCTCGGCGGGCCCGCCGGCCCCTGTCCCGGGACTCGACGGATGCGGCAGACCGTACCGGGATTTTCGTGACTGGCAAGCAATTTTGAAATTTATGCCGATCCACGACGACTCGCTTGTTTCACGCCGATTCGGTTGCTACCGTCCGGGCCGAGCCGCACCGGGAGAGGCGGCCGAAACCAGACGACAGGGCGGCGCCGCGCGCCGCCGACGGGAGGAAATCATGAAGAAGATCAACGCGCTCCTGGGCGCGGCGGCCGCCGTCGCCCTGACCGTGGGGGCCGCCTCGGCCGCCGACGTGACCCTGCGCATCCAGACCCACTACGCGCCCGAGACGGTGTCCGGCAAACTGGCCCAGCAGTTCGTGGACGACGTCGAGACCATGTCCGGCGGCGAGATCGACATCGAGATGTTCTTCTCGTCCTCGGTGGTGAAATCGGTCGAGACCTTCGACGCCGCGGCCACCGGCATCCTCGACTGCGACATGACCGGCGGCGCCTACCAGACCGGCAAGAACCCCGCCTTCCAGTTCGTGGGCGACATCATGGGCGGCTACGACACGCCCTATCAGCAGCTGTCCTGGCTCTACCAGGGCGGCGGGTTCGAGGCGGCGGACCAGCTCTACCGCAAATACGACATGAAGCTGGTCGGCTGGTGGATCTACGGCCAGGAATCCCTCGCCTCGACCAAGCCGATCCGCGGGCCGGAAGACCTGAAGGACTGGAAGTTCCGCTCCCCGCCGGGGCTGGAGACCGAGATCTTCGCCAATCTCGGCGCCAAGCCGATCGTGATGGACTTCACCGAGATCTTCACCGCGCTCGAGACCGGGATCATCGACGGCGCCGACGCCTCGGGCATCGCCAACAACGTCGGGCTCGGCCTCTATGACATCGCCAAGCACGCCAACTACCCGGGCTTCCACTCGATGCCCTCGGACCACCTGGCCTGCAACGCCAACGTCTGGGACGGGCTGTCTGACAAGCACAAGCGGATCATCGACACCTCGATGCAGAAGCTGGCGCTGCAGACCGCGCTGACCTTCGAGGTGAAGAACGCCGAGGCCGTGGCCGGCCTGCCCGAGAAGGGCGTGACGGTCCACAACTGGTCGCCCGAGGACAAGGCGATGTTCCGCGCCGCGGCGCAGAAGGCCTGGGACGGCTGGGCGACCAAGACGCCCGAGGCCGGCGCCCTCGTCGCCTCGCACCGCGCCTATCTCAAGCAGCTCGGCCTGATCGCCGAGTGATCTGACCGCGGCACGGGGCGGGGGCGCGCGGCGCGCATCCCCGCCCTTTTTCCATCCGCGCGCAGCCTTGGGAGGGGCGCATGCAGGAACATGAACGCACCGGCCCGGTGGACCTTGCGACCTGGGGCTTCAGCCGCGTCGCCATGTGGGTCCCCGCCTTCATCGTCGGGATCATCTTCTACGAGGTGGTGCTGCGCTACGTCTTCGTCGCCCCGACGCTGTGGGTGAACGAGATGTCGCTCTGGGCCGCCGGCGCCGTCTACCTGACCGCCGGCCTCTACGCCATGCAGCAGCGCAGCCATATCCGCATCTTCATCATCTACGACATGCTGCCCCGCCCCTTGCAGAAGGCCTGCGACGTGCTCTCGCTCCTGTGCCTTCTGATCTTCGTCGCCGCGGTTCTCTATGGCGGCTACGGCGAGGCCTGGACCAAGCTGATGCGCTGGGAGACCTTCGGCACCGCCTGGGATCCGCCCATCCCCGCCACCATCAAGCCGCTGATCCTGGTCACGCTTTCGGTGCTCGGGGCGCAGGCGATCTCCAACCTCATCTATGACTGGAACCGGGCGCCCGAGCACCATGACCCGGCCGACGAGCTGGACCTGACCGAGGAGCTCAAGGCCGAGCAGCGCCGTGCGGCGCAGGCGCGGGGCGAGGACGGCTGAGGCCGATCCGGGGGACCAAACACTCATGTTCGACATTGGAACGATCTCGATGGTGCTGCTGGCGGGAATGCTCCTGCTGCTGGCCATCGGCATGCCGCTGGGCTTCGCCTCGGGCTTTCTCGCCGTCGTGGTGATGGTGATGAAGTTCGGGCCGGACCTCTTGCTGTCCCGCCCGGGCTCCGGCCCGCTCAACATCCTCGCGCAGCGCCTTTACGGGGTCACGACCGACTACGTGCTGATCTCGGTGCCATTGTTCATCCTGATGGCGACATTGCTGGAAAGGTCGGGCATCGCGCGGGACATGTATTCCTCGCTGAACCTGTGGCTGTCGCGCACCCGCGGCGGGATCGCGGTGGTCACGGCGATCATGGCCATCGTGATGGCGGCGATGTCGGGGATCATCGGCGGCGAGGTGGTGCTGCTGGGCCTGATCGCGCTGCCGCAGATGCTGCGCCTTGGCTACAACCAGAACCTCGCCATCGGCACGATCTGCGCCTCGGGCTCGCTCGGCACCATGATCCCGCCCTCGATCGTGCTGATCATGTACGGGCTGATCACCGAGACCTCGATCCACGCCCTCTTCAAGGCCGCCTTCCTGCCGGGCTTCGTGCTCGCGGGCTGCTACATCGTCTACATCCTGGTGCGCACCCGCCTGCGCCCCGAGGAGGCCCCCCTGCCCCCCGAGGCGGATGACGCGATGGATGGCGGCGAGAAGGCCCGCGCCTTCGCCACCTTCGTCGGCTGGCTGATCGCGATCTGGGGCGGGGCCGCGCTGGTCCACGCGCTGGCGATCGAGCTTCAGAACGCCGCCGGGCTGCTCAAGGGCGATGATTACGAGCCGTATTCCATCACCTCGCTGGCCAAGTTCGGGCTGTTCTTCGCCGCCGGGCTGGTGCTGCCCTATCTCGCCTTCGGCAAGTCCATCGTCTCCAACGCCTGGCTGATGTCCAAGGGGCTGATCGCGCCGCTGATCGTGGTGTTCGTGGTCCTTGGCTCGATCTATGGCGGCGTCACCGGGATCACCGAGGCGGCGGGCATGGGCACCATCGCGGTGCTGGTGCTGATCGTCATTCGCCGCGAATTCTCCATCAGCCTGGTGCGCGAGGCGCTGATGCGCACCTTCAAGTCCACCGGTACGATCATCTGGGTGACCTTCGGCGCGACCGCGCTGGCGGGGGCCTATACCATCGCGGGCGGCCCCACCTACGTGGCCAACATGATCGTCGGGGCGGACATGCCGACCATGGGGATCCTGCTGGTGATGATGGTGGTGTTCCTGTTCCTCGGGGCCTTCATGGACTGGGTCGGGATCGTGCTGCTGGTGATGCCGGTGTTCCTGCCCATCGTGCTGAAGCTGCCGGTCGAGGAGCTGGGCCTGACCGGCGGCCTCGCCACCGATCCGCGCTTCGTGCCGGTCTGGTTCGGGATCCTGTTCTGCGTCAACATGCAGGTCAGCTTCCTGTCCCCGCCCTTCGGCCCGGCGGCCTTCTACCTCAAGTCCGTCGCCCCGCCGCACATCACCCTGCCGGACATCTTCCGCGGCTTCCTGCCCTTCATCGGCCTGCAGCTGTTCGTGCTGATGCTGGTGCTGCTGTTCCCGGAAATCACCATGATGTTCCGCTGACGCAGCGTTCCGCCGCCGCGCCCCTCTCCTCGGGCGCGGCGGCGGCCCCCCCGCGCCCGGCGCCCCCCTTCTTCGCGCCGGGCGCGACCCTGCCCGCCCGTCTTTCCGCGGCCCGCGCTCCGCCCCGGCCGCCCAGCCGCAAGAGAGCCCAAATGGCCGATTTCATCCGCCTCGACGCCGCCGACAACGTGGTCACCGCCACCCGATCCATGCAGGCGGGCGAGGCGGTCGAGGGCGTCTCCACCGCCTCGCTCATCCCCCGCGGCCACAAGATCGCTGTCGCCGCCATCGCCCGCGGCGCGGCCGTGCGCAAATACGCCCAGGTGATCGGCTACGCGGCCGAGGACATCGCCCCGGGCGCGCATGTGCATGACCACAACCTCGAATTCCGCAACGTGGACGCGGATTACGAGTTCTCGACCGACCTGCGCCCCGTCGCCCCCGCCGCGACGCCCGACACGTTCATGGGATACAGGCGCAAGAACGGGACCGTGGGCACCCGCAACTACATCGCCGTCGTCACCTCGGTGAACTGCTCGGCCACCGCCGCGCGGATGATCGCGAACGCCTTCGGGCCCGAGGAGATGGCCAAGTACCCCAACGTGGACGGCGTGGTCGCCTTCGTGCACGGCACCGGCTGCGGCATGGCCGGATCGGGCGACGGGTTCGAGGCGCTGCAGCGGGTGATGTGGGGCTATGCGAAGCACCCGAACCATGCCGGGGTGCTGATGGTCGGCCTCGGCTGCGAGATGAACCAGATCGACTGGCTGCTCGAGGCATGGGGGATCGAGAAAGGCCCCCTGTTCCAGGCCATGAACATCCAGGACGTCGCGGGGCTGCGCCGCACGGTGGAGCTGGGGATCGAGAAGGTCCGCGCGATGCTGCCGCTGGCCAATGAAGCGGTGCGGGAGCCCTGCCCCGTCTCGGCCCTCAAGGTGGCGCTGCAATGCGGCGGCTCGGACGCCATGTCGGGGATCACCGCCAACCCCGCGCTCGGCCATGCGTGCGATCTGCTGGTCGCGCAGGGCGGGACCGGCGTTCTGGCCGAGACGCCCGAGATCTACGGCGCCGAGCACCTGCTGACCCGCCGCGCGGTGGATGCCGCCACGGGCGAGAAGCTCGTCGGCCTGATCCGGTGGTGGGAGGATTACACCGCCCGCAACCGCGGCTCGATGGACAACAACCCCTCGCCCGGCAACAAGAAGGGCGGGCTGTCGACGATCCTGGAAAAATCCCTCGGGGCCGCGGCCAAGGGGGGCACGACGCCGCTGACCGGCGTCTACAAGTATGCCGAAGCCGTGACGAAGCCCGGCTTCGCCTTCATGGACAGCCCCGGCTACGACCCGGCCTCGGTCACCGGCCAGATCGCCTCGGGCTGCCAGCTGGTGGCCTTCACCACCGGGCGCGGCTCGGCCTTCGGCTCCAAGCCCGCCCCCTGCATCAAGATCGCCACCAATTCCGAGATGTATTCCCGGATGACCGAGGACATGGACGTCGACGCCGGCGACATGCTGACGGGGGTCACGCTGGAGGAGAAGGGGCGGGAGATCTACGAGCTCCTGCTGCGCGTCGCCTCGGGCGAGGCGTCGAAATCCGAGGCGCAGGGGCTTGGCGATTACGAATTCGTGCCCTGGCAGATCGGCGCGGTGATGTAAGCGCCGCGGGGGCGCGCGCCGCCCCCTTTGGCAGCGAAACGCAAGGGAGGCTTCGTGATGACCCAACCCAAGATCGGCTTCATCGGCATCGGCCTGATGGGCTCGGCCATGGTGCTGCGCCTGCTGGACCGCGGCTATGCCGTCACGCTCTGCGCCAACCGCGCCCGCCCCCGGGTGGACGAATGCGTGGCGGCGGGGGCGGTCGAGGCCCCTGACGCCCGCGCGGCGGCGGAGGCGTCGGATATCGTGATGCTCTGCGTCGACACCTCGGCCAGCGTCGAGGCGCGGATGCGCGGGGAGCGCGGCGTGATCGCGGGGCTGGCCCCGGGGGCTACTGTCATTGATTTCGGCACCTCGCTGCCCTCCTCCACCCGCGCGCTGGGGGCGGAGGTCGCGGCGGCGGGGGGCGTCTATCTCGACGCCCCGCTGGGCCGCACCCCGTCGCATGGGCGGCAGGGCAAGCTCAACATCATGGCGGCGGGGGACGAGGGCGCCTTCGCCCGGGTCCGCCCGGTGCTCGAGGATCTCGGGGAGAACATCTTCCACCTCGGCCCCCTCGGGGCCGGGCACACGATCAAGCTGATGAACAACTTCTTCGCCATGACCTGCGCCACCGCGATGGCCGAGGCCTTCGCCACCTGCGACAAGGCGGGGGTGGACCGGCAGGCGCTGTACGACGTGCTGTCCGCCGGGCCGAACCATTCGGGGATGATGGATTTCGTGAAGGCGTACGCGGTGGACGGCGACCCGGCGCAGCTGGCCTTCTCGATCCGCAACGCGCGCAAGGATGTCGGCTATTACGCGCAGATGGCCGAGGAGGCGGGCGCGGCCTCGCTGCTGTCCCCGGCCACGAAGACGGCGCTGAACCTCGCGGTCGCGGGCGGGCGCGGGGACGACATGGTCCCGCAGATCACCGAGCTGTTCGCCGCGCTGGCGCCCGGGGACTGAGGCGAAGCGCCGCCGCCGCCCCCCTGCCCCCCGCCCCTCGGTCAGTCCGCGCGCTCGGGCAGGTCGTCATGGGGGGTGGAGGCGATCTCCTCCAGCTCCGCCTCGGTCATGTCCGCGTACATCCCGGCCGAGGCGCCCTGGAGCTCGCCGGGCTCCGCCTCGCCCCGTTTCGCCGCCAGCGCCGCGCCCGCGGCGCGCTGCTGGGCCTTAGACTGCGCTTTCATCGCATCCTCCTTCGCGGTGGGTCCATGCGATGAGGTAGGGCGGCGGGACGCAGAGTCGCCCCGGCCGCCTGAGCCCCCCGGCACGCCCCTCTCCGCCCGTCCCCGAAAGGACCGCCCCGATGGCCGACACCGCCGCCGCCCGCCAGGACCGCCCGCTTCTCGGGATCGGGATGACGCTGATGGCGTTCTTCACCTTCTCCTGCCTCGACAGCTCGGCCAAGTGGCTGGCGCTGGCGGGGGTCCCGGTGATCCAGATCGGCTTCATGCGCTACGCGGTGCATTTCGCCTTCTCGATGGGTCCGCGCGCGGCGAAGGGCGAGGGGCTGTCGGCCTTTCACTGCGCCCGCCCCGGGCTGACCGCGCTGCGCGGCGCGATGCTGATGACCTCGACCATCTGCAATTTCGTGGCGATCCAGTTCATCCCGCTGACGCTGACCGCGACGATCATGTTCCTCACCCCGATCATCGTCACCGCCCTCTCCGGCCCGGTGCTGGGCGAGAAGGTCGGGCCGTGGCGCTGGGGCGCGGTCGCGGCGGGGTTCATCGGCGTGCTGATCGCGGTGCGGCCCTTCGGGGCCGAGTTCCACTGGGCGGTCTTCGTCTCGCTCCTCGGGGCCACGGCCTTCGCCGTCTACGCGCTGCTGACGCGGATGCTGTCGGGGGTGGTGTCCCCCTCGGTCATGCAGCTCTATGGCGGGGCGGTGGGCACCTTCGCGCTGCTGCCGCTGGCGATCTGGGCGTGGGAGGCGCCGACCGAGCCGCTGCAATGGGTCCTGATGCTGGCCATCGGCTTCTTCGGCTGGTTCGGGCACGGGATCCTGACCCAGGCCTATTCCTATGCCGAGGCGAGCCTGCTGACCCCCTTCGCCTATGTGCAGATCGTGTTCCTGGGGTTCTGGAGCTGGACGGTGTTCGACACCGCCCCCGACGCCTGGATCCTGATGGGGGCGGCCATCGTCATCGCCGCGGGCCTGACCATCTGGACGCGCGAGCGGCGGCAGGCCAAGGCGGCGCGGCTGCGGGTGCTGGCGGCGGCGATGAAGAAGCCCTGAGGGAGACGGGCACGCCCCCTCGCCGCCCCGCGCCCGCCTTCACGCGCGCCCCGCCAGGCCGCCGCGCCTGGCGGGGCGCCGCCGCCGGCGCGCGGGCGCCGGGCGCGGCCCCCGCCGCCGCTTTCCGTTCCTGCGGCATCCGCCCCGTCCCCGGCCCTTGGGGCGGGGCGGATGCCGGGCGGCGGGCGCGGTGCTCACGGCGCGCCTGCCGCCCATCCCGGGGCCCCTCAGCCCGGCGGCGCCGGGAAACCGAACAGACGCGCCGGGTTCTCCGCCAGCATCAGCCGCCGCGCCCGGTCCGACCCCGCCCAGGCGCAGGCCAGCGCCAGCAGCTCGGCGTCATCCGGCGCCTGGCCGGTCCGGGCCGCAAGGTTGTGGGGCCAGTTGCTCCCCCACAGCAGCCGCTCGGGCGCATAGGCCGCGATGCTGCGGGCCAGCGCGCCCACATCCGCATAGGGCGGCCCTTCGCGCGAACTCTCGTAGGGCGCGGCGAACTTGAACCAGCAATTGCCCCGGTCGATCAGCGACAGGACCGCGGTTTCCTCGAGGCCCCCCGGCGCGGCCCCGGCGAAGAACTTGCCGTGGTGCTCGAGGATCCAGCGGCTCTCGAGCCGCCCCAGCAGCGCCAGCCGGTCGAGGATGGTCGAGCCGTCGAACTGCACCGCCAGCACCCAGCCCATCGCCGCCGCGCGGGCGTCCACCTCGGCCAGCCGGTCGAGCCCCACCGCCCCGCCGGGCAGGTCCATGATCCGCGCCCCGCGCACCCCGGCGCCGTGCAGCCGCTCCAGCTCCGCATCCGGGGTCTCGGGCGTGATCACCGCGACCCCCCGCGCGCAGTCGCCCATGGCCGCGAGGCAGGCGAGAAGGCTTTCATTGTCCGTCCCGTGCGCGTTGCCTTGGGTGACCACCACCCGCTCGACCCCCAGCCGGTCCATCACCGCCCGGTAGGCCCCCGGCGTCGGCAGCGGGTCCGCGGGGGCATTCGGCGCCCCCGGCGGCGGCGGGAACGCCGGCAGGTACATGTGGGTCTGCGCGTCCACCGCCCCGGGCGGGAGCGTGACGGGATATGCCGGCGCGCCCGCCATCAGGCCGGCGCGAAGCGCGCGAGCGCGTCGCGGTCGATCTCGATCCCGAGGCCGGGGCCGTCCGGGACCTGCACCCAGCCGCCCGAATGCTCGATGGGGGACGAGAGGATCGCCTGCCGGAACGGCATCTCGGTGCGGTCGAATTCGAGGATCGGGTCGATCCAGGCCTTGCGCACCGGGCTGGGCGGCAGGGCCGACAGCGCGTGCAAGCTGGCCGCGATCTGCACCCCGGTCCCCCAGACATGCGGGACCACCCGCACCCCGTCCATCTGCGCGAGGTCCACGATCCGCCGCATCTCGGTATAGCCGCCGCAGCCGCAGAGGTCGGGCTGCAGGATGTCCACCGCGCCTGCGTCCAGCGCCTGCCTGTGGGCATGGCGGCCCTGCCAGGTCTCGCCCCCCGCCACGGGGATCGGCTGCCCGGCGCGGACCTTCGCATAGGCCGACAGGTGCTCGGGCGTCACCGGCTCCTCGAACCAGTCGATGCCGAATTCGGCGGCGCGGCGGCCCAGCGCGCAGGCCTCGAGCACGTCATAGCCGTGGTTGGCGTCGATCATCAGCCGCATCTCGGGGCCGATGGCGTCGCGCACCGCGGCGATGACCTCGAGGTCTTCTTCCACGTCGAAGCCGATCTTGATCTTCATCGCGTGGAAGCCCGCCGCGCGGTGCTGGGCGGCCTCGGCGGCCATGTCGCTCACCCGCTCCACCCCCGCGCGCCGGAAGCCGCCGGTGGCATAGGCGCGGACCTTGTCGCGGAACCGCCCGCCGAGCAGCACCGACACCGGCGCGCCGAAGCGCTTGCCGCGGATGTCCCACAGCGCAACGTCGATGCCCGACAGCGCCGTCAGCGTCAGCCCCCGCTGCCCCTGGTCGCGCAGCGCGTTGTAGAGCGTGGCCCAGGCTTTTTCGGTTTCCAGCGCATCCATGCCCACGAGCCAATTGGCATAGGCTTCGACCACCGCCCTGTTCGGCCCGGCAGGACCGAGGCACTCGCCCCAACCCACGGTCCCGTCCTCGCACACCACCTCCACCAGCAGGTGCGTGCGGGTGTCGAACTGCATCGAGGCGCTTTCGAACGCGACCCCGAGCTTGTGCTGCAGCAGGTGGGTGCGGACCGCCTCGATCCGGGTCCCGCTCATCGCCGATGACCCTCGATCAGCGCCGAGAGCATCGCCTCTTCCGCCTCCGTCAGATCGGTGAGCGGCGCGCGCACGGGGCCTGCATCGAAGCCCTGCAGGCGCACGCCCGCCTTGATGGCGCTGACCGCATAGCCTTTCTGGCGGTTGCGGATCGCCATGAAGGGATAGAAGAAATCGCGCAGGATCGCCTCGCACCCCGCCCGGTCGCCGCCGCGCAGCTTGGCGTAGAAATCGCAGGCCAGCCCGGGGACGAAGTTGAACACCGCCGAGGAATAGGTGGTGAAGCCCGCGCCGAGATACGCCTCGGCGAAGAGCTCCGCCGTCGGCATCCCGCCGAGATACATCAGCCGGTCGCCCATCACGGCCGTGATCTGCCGCACGAGGCCGATATCCCCGGAGCCGTCCTTGAACCCCACCAGGTTCTCATGCCGCTCGCACAGGCGGGCGAGGGTGTCGGCCTGCAGGATGGCGTTGTCGCGGTTATAGACCATCACCCCGATGCCCACCGCCGAACAGACGGAGGAGACATGGGCGAAGAGCCCCTCCTGCGGGGCGTCGATCAGGTAATGGGGCAGCAGCAGGATGCCGTCGGCGCCGGCCTTCTCGGCCTCGCGCGCGATCTGGACCGCCATGGCCGTGCCATAGCCGCAGCCCGAGATGATCGGCGTATCCCCCGCGGCGGCCTTGGCGGCGCGCACGATCGAAGGGATCTCCGCGGGCGCGAGGCTGAAGAACTCGCCCGTGCCGCCCGCGGCGAAGAGAGCGGCGGCGGGGTAGCCCGCCAGCCATTCGACATGCTCCCGATACGGCCCTTCGGCGAAACCGCCATCCGCGCCGAAAGGCGTCACCGGGAAGGACAGCAGGCCCTGCCCCATCGCGGTCTTGAGCTGTTGCGGATCCATCGGCCGTTCCTCCCCTGCCGGGCGCGGGGTGTTCCCCTTGCGCGTCGGCGGGCAGGATGCAGGCGGCGGGCGCTGCCGTCAACAACTTGTATGACAAGTTTCGCGCAAGGCTTGCACGGCGGGCCGGGCCGGGCCGCGCGGCGACGATCAGACGCGCCGCAGCATCTCGCGGTAGCGCTGCTGGGAGCCGACCAGGTGGCGGCGCATGGCGGCCTTGGCGGCCTCCTCGTCGCCCGAGGCGATGGCCGCGGCGATGGCGCGGTGCTCGGCCAGGATCTGCGTCAGGTACGGCCGCGCCTCTTTCTGGCGGGCGTCGTCGACCATGCCCGCGCGGGGGATCGACCCGAGGCCGATCAGCTCCATGAACTGGGCGAAGCGGGGGTTGCCCGTCGCCTCGGCCACCGCGCGGTGGAAGACGTAGTCGGGTTCCAGCGACGGCTCCCCGCGCTCCACCACCCGCTCCATGGAGGAGCAGGCGGCGAAGATCGCGTCCTCCTGCGCCGGGCTGCGGCGACGGGCGGCGAGTGCGGCGGCCTCCACCTCCACCGCGGCGCGCAGCTCGAGCATCTCGATGATCGAGCCGATTTTCTCGGGGTCCACGTTCTGAAACGCGCCGTCCGCGGCGCGCCCGTCCGAAATCACGAACACCCCCGCCCCCTGGCGCGAGGCGACGAGACCCTCGGCGCGCAGGGAGGCCATCGCCTCGCGGACCACGGTGCGCGAGACGCCGTGGCTGCGGGTCAGCGCGGCTTCCGAGGGCAGCTTGTCGCCGACCTCGTACTCGCCCGCGCGGATCCGGCCGCCCAGCTCCTCGGCCAGCATCGCGGCGCGCTTGGGACGCGCGCGGGAAGGGTCCGCGGCGGCGTCGGGCGGGGTGCGGGGGTCGGTCTCGGTCACGTCGGCGCGCCTCTTCGTGCGGTGGGGCGGCGATGCGCGCCGTCCCGTCTCAAAATCGCCGCCTCCCCCGGCAGGCCCGTTCTACGGCCCCCCGCGCGCGAAGGGAATGACCCGCGCGTTGACCCGGCGCGTGCAACTCATCATACAAGATGGAACAAGTCGAGGCGAAGGAGGCGAGGAGGATGGCGATGCGCAGGCTTCTGATCACCGGCGCGGCGGGCACGCTGGGCCGCATGGCGCGGGCGCGGCTGGGGGGCCTCGCGGACGTGCTGCGCCTGTCGGACATCTCGGACCCCGGCGCCGCGGGTCCGGGCGAGGAGGTGAGGATCGGCGACCTCGCCGACGCCGCTTTCGTCAACGACCTGGTCGCGGGCTGCGACGGGATCGTGCATTTCGGCGGCATCTCGGTCGAGGACGACTTCTCGAAGATCCTCGGCGCCAACATCGTCGGGGTGAAGAACCTCTACGAGGCCGCGCGGCTGAACGGGCGGCCGCGGATCCTGTTCGCCTCCTCCAACCATGTCGTGGGGTTCCACCCGCAGACCGCCAAGCTCGATGCAACGGCCGAGATGCGTCCCGACGGCTGGTACGGCGTCTCCAAGGGCTATGGCGAGCTGGTGGCGAAGATGTACTGGGAGAAGGCGGGGGTGGAGACCGCCATCCTGCGCATCGGCTCGTGCCTGCCCGAGCCGGGGGACCGGCGGCAGCTCTCCACCTGGCTGTCCCACGACGATTTCGTGCAGTTCGCCGAGCGGGTGTTCGGCGCGCCCCGGCTGGGCTGCCCGGTGGTCTACGGCGCGTCCGCCAACGCCGCCTCCTGGTGGGACAACCGGGCGGCGGACCATCTCGGCTGGGCGCCGAAGGACGATGCCGAGGCGTATCGGGCGAAGGTCGAGGCCGCCGCCCCCCGCCCCGCCGCGGATGCGCCCGAGGCGGTGTACCAGGGCGGGGTGTTCACCGCCGATCCGATCTACCCGGACTGACGCCCCCGCCCCCCGGCGCCGGGCGCCCCGCGCCGCAAGCGCCCCGCCCGACGCGCCGCGCGGGCGCCCCGGTTCCGCCTGCGCGCCGCCGGACGCGCGGCCTGCTTGCGCCGCGTCCGCCCGGCGGCGCCCCAAGTTGCAAATGCGAATTATTCGCAAAGTCATTGACAGCGGCCTCCCCCCCTCCATAACTCTTGTGCAGATGCGAAACCCCAGTTCATGACCCCCAGACCGGGAGCCTCCATGCGCGCCGCCGCTCGCCTCGCCGCCCTGATCCTGCCCGCCGCCCTGCTCGGGGCCGCCCCCGCCGCGGCCGAGAAGCTGAAGGTCGTCACCACCTTCACGGTGCTGGCCGACATGGCCGCCAACGTCGCCGGAGACGCGGCCGAGGTGGTCTCAATCACCCGCCCGGGCGCCGAGGTGCATGGCTATCGCCCCACCCCGCGCGACATCCTGCGCGCCCATGACGCCGACCTGGTGCTGCGCAACGGGCTCAACCTCGAACAATGGTTCGAGAAATTCCTGCGCCAGCTCGGCGACAAGCCCTCGGCCGTCCTCTCCGAGGGCATCGACCCGATCCCGATCGGCGAGGGCGACTACGCGGGCAAGGCCAACCCCCATGGCTGGATGGGCCTCAGCAACGCCCTGATCTATATCGACAATATCGAGAAGGCCCTGGCCGAAGCCGACCCCGTCAACGCCGCGATCTACGCCGCCAACGCCGACGCCTATGCCGAGGCCCTGCGCGCTACCATCGAGCCCCTGCGCGCCCGCATCGCCGCGATCCCCGAGGCGCAGCGCATCCTCGTGACCTGCGAGGGCGCGTTCTCCTACCTCGCCCGCGATTTCGGGATGCAGGAGCTTTACCTCTGGCCGATGAACGCCGACCAGACCGGCACGCCGCAGCAGGTGCGCAAGGTGATCGACGGCATCCGCGAGACGGGCGCCCCGGCGGTGTTCTGCGAGAGCACCGTCAACACCGCCCCGGCCGAGCAGATCGCGCGCGAGACCGGGGCGCGCTATGGCGGGGTCCTCTATGTCGACAGCCTGACCGAGGCGGACGGACCCGCCCCCACCTATCTCGACCTGCTGCGCGTCACCGCGCAGACCGTGGCCGACGGGCTCGCCCCCGCCGCGGAATGATGGAGCAGCCGATGACCGACGCCGCGCAGGGGATCGAGGTCAGCGGCCTCCACGTCACCTACCGCAACGGGCACACCGCCCTGCGCGCCGCCACGATGACCGCCCCGGGCGGCTCGATCACCGCCCTCGTTGGCGTCAACGGCGCGGGCAAGTCCACCCTGTTCAAGGCGATCATGGGCTTCGTTCCCGCGGCCCGCGGCGAGGTCCGCGTGTTCGGCCTTCCCGTGAAGGCGGCCCTGCGCCGGAACCTCGTGGCTTACGTGCCCCAGGCCGAGGAGGTCGACTGGGCCTTCCCCGTGCTGGTCGAGGACGTGGTGATGATGGGCCGCTACGGCCACATGGGCTTTTTGCGCCGCCCCCGCGCCGCCGACCGCGCCGCGGTCGACGCCGCCCTCGCCCGCGTGAACATGCAGGACTTCCGCAAGCGCCAGATCGGAGAGCTGTCGGGCGGCCAGCGCAAGCGCGTGTTCCTCGCCCGCGCCCTCGCCCAGGACGCCCGCGCGATCCTGCTGGACGAGCCCTTCACCGGCGTCGACGTGAAGACCGAGGACCAGATCATCGCGCTTCTGAAGGCCCTGCGGGACGAGGGGAGGGTGATGCTGGTCTCGACCCACAATCTCGGCTCGGTGCCCGAGTTCTGCGACCGCACGGCGCTGATCAAGGGCACGGTGCTGGCCGAGGGCCGGACCGAGGACGTGTTCACCCGCGCCAACCTGGAAACCGCCTTCGGCGGCGTGCTGCGCCGCTTCACCATCGGCGGCCCGCGGCTGCACGATGATGACGACCCGCGCGAATTGCAGGTCATCACCGATGACGAGCGCCCGATCGTCCATTATGACGGCCGCTTCCGCCGCGCCCGCCCGGTCCCGGAAGCCCCCGGCGAGGCGCAGGCCCGCGCCAGCGCCGAGGCCGAGGACGCCGCCAGCGCCAATGACCGGGCCGACGACCGGGCCCGCGGCGCCCTGCCCCCGATGCAGGAGGGCCCCGGCGCATGAGCGGCTTCATCGAGCTGGCGCTCGAACCCTTCGGCTACGCCTACATGACCAACGCGATGCTGATCTCGGCCCTCGTGGGCGGGGTCTGCGCGTTCCTCTCGGCCTACCTGATGCTCAAGGGCTGGTCGCTGGTGGGCGACGCGCTCTCGCACTCCATCGTGCCGGGGGTGGCGGCGGCGTCGATGCTGGGCCTTCCCTTCGCGCTCGGCGCCTTCGTGGCGGGGGGCATGGCGGCGGGGGCGATGCTGTTCTTCCAAGCCCGCTCGGGCCTCAAGGAGGACGCGGTGATCGGGCTGATCTTCACCGCCTTCTTCGGGCTGGGGCTGTTCATGGTCTCGCTCAACCCCGTCGGGATCTCGGTCCAGACCATCACCATGGGCAACATCCTCGCCATCTCCCCGGGCGACGCGATGCAGCTTGCGGCCATCGGGCTGGTGTCGCTGGCGATCCTCGGGGCCAAGTGGAAGGACATGCTGGCGGTGTTCTTCGATGAAACCCACGCCCGCGCCGTCGGCCTGCGCCCGGGCCTGATGCGCGGGCTGTTCTTCGCGCTGCTGGCGGCCTGCACGGTGGCGGCGATGCAGACGGTGGGGGCGTTCCTGGTGATCGCCATGGTGGTGACGCCCGGCGCCACGGCCTACCTTCTGTGCGACCGCTTTCCCCGCCTCCTGGCCACCGCCATCGCCATCGGCGCCGGGTGCAGCTTCTTCGGCGCCTGGGCGAGCTATTACCTCAACGGCGCCACCGGGGGCGTGATCGTCAGCTTCCAGACGCTGCTGTTCCTGCTGGCCTTCGTCTTCGCCCCGAAGCACGGGATGCTGGCCGCCCGCCGCCGCGCCGCCGCGGCGCTGGCCGCGGAAGACGCCGAGGCGGGCCGCGAGGCGGGCGCCGCCGCCCTGCCCCGCCTCCCCCATGGCCTTCACACCGGCGAGGGAGGCGCGGCATGAGCCTGGACGAGCTCCTCCTCCCCCTCCAGTTCGCCTTCATGCAGAACGCGCTGCTGATCGGGGCCATCGTCGCGGTCCCGACGGCGATGCTGAGCTGCTTTCTCGTCCTCAAGGGCTGGTCGCTGATGGGCGACGCGGTCAGCCACGCGATCCTGCCCGGCGTGGTGGTGGCGCATGTGCTGGGCCTGCCGCTGCTGGTCGGCGCCTTCGCCGCGGGGATGGGCTGCGCGCTGCTGACCGGGTTCCTGTCGGCCAATTCCCGCGTCAAGCAGGACACGGTGATGGGCGTGGTGTTCTCGGGCATGTTCGGGGTCGGCATCGTGATGTTTGCGGCCGTGGAGACGGATGTGCATCTGGACCACATCCTGTTCGGCGACATGCTGGGCATCACCCCCGAGGCGCTGCGCACGGCGGCGGTGATCTCGGCCGTCACCGGCGCGGTGCTGCTGGCCAAGTGGAAGGACTTCCTGCTCCACGCCTTCGATCCGGCGCAGGCGCAGGCCTGCGGGCTGAACGGGGCGTGGCTGCATTACGGGATGCTGACGCTGCTGTCGCTGACCATCGTGGCGGTGCTCAGCTCGGTGGGGCTGATCCTCGCCGTCGCGCTGCTGATCGCGCCGGGGGCCATCGGGTTCCTGACCGCGCGGCGCTTCGCGGGCATGATGATGGTGGCGAGCGGCGCGACGCTGGCGGCGATGCTGGGGGGGGCTTACCTCAGCTTCTGGCTCGACAGCGCGCCGGCGCCGACGGTGGTGCTGCTGCTGACGGGGATGTTCCTGGCGGCCTTCGCGGCGCGGATGCGGGCGAACCGGCGCGCCTCGGCGAAGACCGGCGCGGCGGCGGCGGACCCCGCCGCCGCCTGAGCGCAAAACGGGCCGCGGCGCCCTCCGCGCCGCGGCCCTCTCCGGCGGGATCGGTGGGCGGGCGCCGGCCCGGACGCCGCCGCCCCGCCCCGCCGGGATCCCGTCAGCCCGCGATGGTCCGCGCCGCCCCGGCGACGCGCAGCCCGGCGCCCTTCGGCCCGTCCAGCGAGACGGTCAGGCGCGACTTCGCGCCCATGTCCTCGCCCTGCACGATCTCGATCTCTCCGCCCTCCAGCAGGCCCGCGTCGCGCAGCCAGCCGCCCAGCGCGGCGGCGGCGGCGCCGGTGGCCGGGTCCTCGAGCACCCCGCCGATGGCGAAGGCGTTGCGCGAATGGAAGCGCCGCGGCCCCTCGGCCCACAGGAGGCTGATGGTGGTCAGCCCGAGGCCGCGCATGAACGCCGCCCCGGCGGCGAGGTCGTAATCCATCGCCGCCAGCCGCGCCCGGTCCTTCAGGATCAGCACCAGGTGGTCGTTCCCGGCATTGGCGATCACCGGCGCCGGCCCCTCCACCAGGTCCGCGCGCGACAGGCCGAACAGCGCCAGCGCCGCGGCCACGTCCTGCGGGGCGGCGTAGCGGTGGCCGCTGGGCGGCGAGATCAGCGCCGCCTCGACGCCGCCCGCCACCGCCCGTCCCTCGACCGAGATGTCGCCGCCATTGATCCGCAGCGGGAAGGTCCCGTCCCCCTCCTGCGCCGCCAGCGCCGCGCCCAGCGCGATGGTGGCATGGCCGCAGAACGGCACCTCCGCCTCGGGCGAGAAATAGCGCACCCGCCAGCGGTCCCCCTCCGGCATCGCGAAGGCGGTTTCGGAGTAGCCGACGGCGGCGGCGATCCTTTGCATCTCCGCCTCGGGCGGCATGGCGTCGGCGATCAGCACCCCGGCGGGGTTGCCGCCCTTTCCGGCGTCCGCGAAGGCGGCGATGCGGGAGAGGGCGGCGGGAATGGCGGCGGCGGTCATGGCGGCGGTCATGGCGGTGATCCTTTGGGAAATGTTCTGGGTGAGGTGGCGTGTGCGGCAGGGATGTTGAAGCGGGCCTCAGCAGATCGGGGCGCCGCGCGGGGCGGAGGCGGCGGCGGCGAGCCCGCCGCGGAACGCCGCCAGCCCGTCGAGGCAGGCGCCGCCGGAGCGGACCATGAACCCGTCGACCCGCTCCGGCGCCCCGGCCAGCAGGCGCATCCCCAGCGCGGCGGAGGGGGCGAAGGCGAGGATGCCGAACCGCCCCAGCCCCAGCGCATCGGCGAGCAGCGTCAGCCGCCGCGCGCCCTCGGCCAGGCGCGCGTCCCCCTGCCCTCCGCTCGAAGCGACGGCGGAGGCGAAGGGCGTGTCGGGCGCGATGACGTGGTGGGTGCGCGCCAGGCGCGGCAGCAGGCGGCGGATCTCGGCCGCCGTCCCCGCGCCGCCGAGCAGCAGCAGCGCCGGGGCGCCGGGATCGCCCGCCTCGCGCCAGGACAGGCGCGCGCCGCCGATCTCGGCCCAATGATGCGCGGCGTGATGCGCGGCCTCCTGCGAAGCCGGGGCGTAGGCGGCTGCGATCGGGCGGAGCGCCCCGCCGGGCGCGCCCGCCAGGGAGGGCGCGGCCCGCTCCGCCGCCGCGGCGACGGGCGGCAACGGGGCGGCGAGGCTGACCGGCGCCAGCACGGCGGCGGGCGCAAGGGCGAGGGCGGCGGCGACGGGACGGCGGCTCATGGCGGGTCTCTCCGGGGTCAGGACGGGTGAACGGGGCGGCGCAGGGCGAGGGCATGCGCACCCCGCCCCGGCCGGGGGGGGGGGGGGGGGGGGGGGGGAGAAAGGAGAACACCCCAACCAGCCAACAAAACACTTACTCTCCCCCCCCACACTCCCCCTCACTACTCCCTC
>NZ_JBOCEF010000002.1:0-131363 GCF_050586345.1 Rhodovulum sp. DZ06 | reverse complement strand
TTTTGTTTTTTTTTTTTGGGGGGGGGGGGGGGGGGGAGGGGGGGGGGGGGGGTTGGGTCCACCCCCCCCCCCCCCGGGTTTTTCTCTCCGCCCCCCCCCCCCCCCCCCCCCCGCGCCCATGGCGCGACGCAGGCGCGCGTTCTCGGCCTCGAGCGCCTCGATCCGGGATTGCTGGGCCAGGAGCGGCGTCTCGATCTCCTCCAGCGTGAAGCGCCGGGGGATGTGCGCGGGACAGTTCCAGTCAAAGCCCGCCACGCGGATGGTCACCACCCGCTCCACCCGCGCGGTCGCGGGGGCGAGGGCGGCGCGCAGCTCCGGCGCCTCCTCGGCGTCCTGCGCCGCCGCCCAGCCGAACATCTTCAGGCGGCGGCGATTGGGGTAGTCCATGAAGAACAGCGCCACCCGGCTTTCCTGCGCCAGGTTCCCGGCGCTGATATGCTGGCGATTGCCGCGCAGGTCGGCATAGGCCAGCGTGCGCTCGTCGATGATGTGCACGAAGCCCGGCGCCCCGCCGCGGAACTGGACATAGGGCCAGCCCGCGGCGTTCACCGTCGCCTGGTAGAACCCGTCGCGGGCGGTGATGAAGGCCGCCTCGGCCGGGCCGAGCGCCGCGTCTTCGGGCGTCTCGGGCGCAAGGAACGGGGCGTAGATCGCCTCCGAGCCCTTGCGGGCCTGGAGGGCGCGGACCTCCTGGGTGAAGGCGATGCGGTTATAGGCGCGGGCCATGGCGGGGTCTCCTTGGTCGGCGGGGGTCAGAGGCCGAGGGCGCTGAGGCCGGGGTGGTCGTCCGGGCGCCGGCCCAGCGGCCAGCGCATCAGGCGGTCGGCTTCCGCGATCGGGTGTTCGTTGATCGAGGCGTGGCGCTCGGCCATCAGGCCGTCTTCGTCGAAGTCCCAGTTCTCGTTGCCGTGGGCGCGGAACCAGAAGCCGCCGTCGTCGCGGTACTCGTAGGCGAAGCGCACGGCGATGCGCGGGCCCTCGAAGGCCCAGACTTCCTTGACCAGGCGGTAGTCGAGCTCCCGCGCCCATTTGCGCGCCAGGAACGCCTCGACCTCGGCGCGGCCGCGCAGGAACTCGGCCCGGTTCCGCCAGCGCGTGTCAGGGCTGTAGGCGAGGGCGACGCGGGCGGGGTCTCGGCTGTTCCAGCCGTCCTCGGCGGCGCGCGCCTTCTGCGCGGCGGTGGTTGCGTCGAACGGGGGAAGGGGCGGACGGGTCATCGGGGGCTCCGGCGTCTTGGGAACGGAGTGAACCGATCTGTTCACTCTTGCCGCCCATAAGTGGACAGATCGGTACACACCGTCAAGCCCCAATCCCCGACCCGTGATCGGGGCGTGCGCCGCGCCGCGGCCATCACGCTGGAAACATGGGGATTTCACTCGCGACGCTTGCCCCGGAGGCCCCGGTGCAATACGTACAGATCAGTCAACAAACGGAGCGAATCATGCGGCCGACCAAGCGCGACGAGCTGGTGCGCAAGGCGCTGGAGATCTTCTACCGCGAGGGGTTCCATGCCGCGGGCATGGACCTGCTGGCGAAGGAGAGCGGGATCTCCAAGACCTCGATGTACAAGCACTTCCGCACCAAGGAGGAGCTGATCCTCGCCGTCCTGCGGCTGCGGGACGAAGACTTCCGCAACTGGATGTTCCGGCGGATGGAGGCGCTGGCGGACAGCCCGCGCGGGCGGCTGCTGGCGATGTTCGACGCGCTGGGCGAATGGTTCGCGCAGCCGGGCTTCCGCAGCTGCATGTTCATCAAGGCGAGCTCGGAATACCCCGAGGCGGACCACCCGATCCACGTGCAGTCGGCCGAGCACAAGCGGCTGCTGTTCGCCGAGCTGTCGCGCATCGCCGCGGCGGCGGGGGCGGCGGACCCGGCGAAGCTGGCGCGGGCGCTGCTGATCCTCAAGGAAGGCGCCATTGTCACCGCGCATCTCGGCCATACCGAGGACCCCGCCGCGGACGCGAAGGCGGTGGCGGAAACCCTGCTGGCCGACGCCCTGCGCGAACCTGCGGGCTGAGGCGCGGCGGTCGCGCGCCCCGGCGCGGCCCCCGGCGCGGCCCGGCGTCGCGACGGGCTTGACCTTCCCCCCGGGGGACCCTTCATCCTGCGTGACCCGACGCTAGAAGGAAGGCCCCCCGCGCATGACCCACTCCCGCCGCATGTTCCTCGGCGCCGCCGGCGCCGCGCTGGCCCTGCCCGCCCTGCCGACCGCCCTCCGCGCCGCCGCGCCCTCCGGCCCCGCGATCCACGTTATGAAGGACCCCGGCTGCGGCTGCTGCTCGGCCTGGGTGGACATCCTGCGCGCCGCGGGATTCGACGTGACCGAGGAGCGGATGGCCAACGGCTTGCTGGTGCGCCGGAAGGTGGAGCTCGGCCTGCCGCAGGCGGCGATGTCCTGCCACACCGCGCTGATCGACGGCTACGTGATCGAGGGGCACGTCCCCGTCGGCGACATCCTCCGCCTGCTCGAAGAGCGCCCCGACGCCATCGGCCTGTCGACCCCCGGGATGCCCTACGGCTCCCCCGGCATGGGCCCGGAGGACGAGCGCGAGGCCTATGACGTGGTGCTGATCGGCAAGGACGGCGGCCTGACCCGCTGGGCCCACTACCCGGCCGCCTGATCCCCCCTCAGACCGCATCCAGCGCGTAGCGGCGGCTGAGCGCGCCGGTCAGCTGCTCGGCGAAGCGCGAGGCGGCGACGGGCAGCGTGCGCCCCGGTTTCTGCCCGAGGAACAGCGCCCCCGGCGGCACGTCGCGTTCGTCGATCCGGCGGGCGGCCAGCCCCGCCGCCTCCTGCGCGCGCGGGGCGCCGATGCCGATCTGGAAGGTCACCGCCCGAGTCGCCGCGACATGGGCCTTGAGGTATTCGAAGGAATTGCTCTCGAGGCTCGGCGCCCGGGCGAAGGTCTTGCCGTACAGCGCCCGGTCCACCATCCGCCGCCCGCCGAAGCCGCGCACCGGCAGGGCCAGCGGGAAGGCGCAGCAGTCGCGCAGCCGCACCTCCGGCTGCGCCGCCAACGGGTGATCGGCGGCCATCACCGCCGTCAGCCGCTGCGGCGCGGTCAGCAGCACCTCGAAATCCGGCGCCCCCTCCCCGTCGAACACCAGCGCAAGGTCCACCGCGTAGCTTTCCAGCGCGCGGGCGGCCTCGCCATGCTCCAGCACCGAGACGTCGAAGGTCACGGAGGGGAACGCCTCGAGATATTCGGCGATCTGCGCGGGCAGGAAATAGGGCGAGAGCGCCTGGCTGCACCCCACCGCGACATGGCCGCGGCGCACGCCCGAGAGGTCCGCGATCCGTGATTTCAGCCGCGCGTCATCGGCCAGCATCGCGCGCACGTGCTGGATCACCAGCTCCCCCGCCGCGTTCAGGCGCACCCCGCGGCTGGACCGCTCGAAGATCTCGTAGCCCAGTTCCTCCTCGTAGCCCTGCAGGCGGCGCTGCACGGCCGAGGGGGTCTGCGCGACCATCTCGGCCGCCGCGCGGATCGATCCGGTGCGGGCGATGGCGTCGACGATGCGGAAGGTGGCGAGGTGCTTCATGCGCGCCATCCTGCCCGCGCGTTGCGTTTTGAGCAACGCCTTGCCGCAAATTCAGCAGACGACAGCAACGCGCCCCGCCCCCATGCTGCATCGCGAAGGAGACGGTTGCGATGCGAGACGATCCCCAGCCCCCCACCGACGCCCACCGCTGGACGCGCGACCGCTGGTCCCGCGACGGCGATGCGCTGAGCCTGCTGCGCAGCCGCCCCGCCCCCTGCCCGGTGCGCTTCGACGCGGCGCCCGAGCCGGTGATCGCGGACCTGTCGCGCGCCGCCTTCGTCATCATCGACATGCAGAACGACTTCCTGTCGCCCGAGGGCTGGTTCGCCACCGCCCGCGGCGCCGACCCCGCGCCGCTGGCCGCGCCGATCGCCGCCATCAACGCGCTCGCCCCCGCCTTCCGCGCCCTCGGGGCGCCGGTGATCCACGTGAACTGGGGCGTGCGCGCGGATGGCGCCGACCTGCCGGCCAACGTGCTGGACAAGGGCTCGGACTGCGGCGCGCGGCCGGGCTACACGGACCGGATCGCCTCGGGGCGGGTGCTGGTGGACGGGGCGTGGGGCGCGGCCTCGGACCCGCGGATCGGGACCGACCCGCGCGACATCCATGTCTCGAAGACCCGCCTCTCGGGGTTCCGCAACAGCCCGCTCGACCAGGTGCTGCGGCGGCTCGGCGTCGACACGCTGTTCTACGCGGGGGTGAACCTCGACCGCTGCGTGTTCGCGACGCTGATGGACGGCTGCTTCGAAGGCTACGACGCGGTGCTGGTGGAAGACGCCTGCGCCACCGTCTCGCCGCCCGGGGTGGCGGCCTCGATCCACTACCTCGTGCGGCTGCTCTACGGCTCGACCGCCCATTCGGACGCGCTGCTGCCCGCGCTTCAGGCCGCCGCGCCCGCGTCTTCCCCCGCCCCGTGACCCACCCCAGACCCGCGACAGGAGAGACCCCCATGACCATGAACCGACGTGATTTCGGCCGCCTCGCCCTCGGCGCCGGCGCCGCGACCCTCGCCGCGCCCACGCTGTTCACGCCCGCGCTCGCCTCGGGCAAGACGAAGCTGAAGATGGTGCTCAACTGGCGCTACCAGGGCCCGCAGAGCTGGTTCTTCCTGGCGCAGGACAACGGCTATTTCGACCAGGCCGGGATCGAGATGGAGATCGACCAGGGCAACGGCTCGGGCGCCGCGGTGGGCCATGTCGCGGGCGGCGCCTATGACGTGGGCTTCGGCGACGTCAACGCGCTGATCCGCCTGGCGGGCACGAAGCCCGAGGAGGCCCCCGTCTGCGTCTACCAGATGTACAACAAGCCGCCCTTCACCGTGGCGGTGCTGTCCAAGTCCGACATCATGGATGCGAAGGGTCTCGAGGGCCGCAAGCTCGGCGGCGCGGCCAATGACGGGGCGCTCAAGCTCTGGCCCGCCTTCACCAGGGTCGCCGGGATCGACGATTCCGGGGTCGAGATCCTGAACTTCAAATCCAGCTTGCGCGAACAGATGCTGAAGGGCGAGCAGGTCGAGGGCGTGTTCGGCTACGTCAACACCATCCGCTTCTCGGCCAAGCTGTCGGGGATGGACCCGGACACGGAGATCCGGTTCATCAACTACGGCGATTACGGGATGGACCTTTATTCCAACGGCATGATCGTGCCGGACGCGATGGCGGCCGAGAACCCCGAGATGGTCAAGGGCATGGTCTGGGCCATCAACGAGGGCGTGAAGGACACGCTCAAGGACCTCGACGCCGCGGTGGAAGCGGTCGCGAAACGCGAGCCGCTGATCAACAAGGCGGTGGAGAAGGAGCGCCTGGTCGCCACGCTCCAGGACGAGATGAACCACCCCGAGCTGGCGCAGACCGGCCTCGGCGCCGTGGACCCGGAGCGGTTCGCCAAGTCCATCGACATCGTGGTCAAGGCCAACGACCTGCCCCGCACCCCGGCGGCGGACGAGATCTACACCGACGCCTTCCTGCCCCCGGCGGATGAGCGCGTCTACAAGCTGCTCTGACCCATGGATCTCGGACTGAAAGGCAAGCTGGCCGTCGTCACCGGACCCGCCAAGGGGATGGGAGCGGCGGTCACGCTGGGGTTCGCGCGCGAGGGGGCGGACCTCGTGCTCCTCGGGCGCGATGTGGACGCCATCGGCCCGGTGGCCGCACAGGCCCGCGCGATGGGCGTCGCGGCGGAGGTGATCCGCTGCGACGTCACCGACGAGGGCGCCTGCGCCGCCGCCGCCGAGGCCGCGCTGGCCCGGTTCGGGCGCGTCGACATCCTGGTGAACGTCGCCGGCGGCACCGGCCCCATCGGCAAGACGGGGCTGGAGACGACGGCGGAGGAGTTCGACGAGATCGTGCACCTCAACATGCGCGGGCCGTTCAACACCATCCGCGCCTTCGCCCCGGCCATGGTCGCGGGCGGGGGCGGCAAGATCGTCAACGTGGGCGGCACCTTCGGGATGCGCGGCCGGGCGATGCGCCTCTCGTACTCCTCCTCGAAATGGGGCCTGCGCGGCCTGACCAAGAGCTTCGCGCTCGAGCTCGGGCCCTCGAACATCAACGTCAACCTGGTCGCCCCCGGCATGGTCGACGGCCCGCGGTTCCGCGAGAAGGTCGTCCCCCAGGTGGCCGCCCAGTACGGCATCTCGGAAGACGAGGCCGCCGCGCGCCACGCCTCGGACTACGCCCTCGGGCGGGTCAGCACGGATGAGGACGTGGCCGCCGCCTGCCTCTTCCTCGCCTCGGACCGCGCCCGGCAGATCACAGGCGTCGACCTGCCCGTCGACGGCGGATGGGCCGCGCTGTGACGCGCGCCGCGAACCAGAACATCGGAGGAAACCCCATGGACCTCATCCTCAAGGGCGGCTGGATCGTCAACGAGAACGGGCGCGAACGCGCCGACATCGCCATCGCGGGCGAGACCGTCGCCGCCATCGCCGCCCCCGGCGCCCTCGACGACCTCTCCGCCGCCGAAACCGTGGACGTGACCGGCCTGCACCTGGTCCCCGGCGCCATCGACATGCATGTCCATTTCCGCGAGCCCGGCTACACCCACAAGGAGGACTGGGAGACCGGCACCCGCGCCGCCGCCATGGGCGGCGTGACCACGGTGTTCGAGATGCCCAACACCCATCCCCCGACCCGGTCCGTGAAAGAACTGCGCCAGAAGCAGGACTGCGCGAAGAAGGCCTGCGTCGATTTCGGCATCTACGGGCTGATGGCCGAGGACAACGTGGACGAGCTCGAGGCCCTCGCCGCCGCCGGGGCCAACGCGTTCAAGTGCTTCATGGGGAACACCTTCGGCAACCTGCCCTCGCCCTCGACCGGCGCGATGCTGGAAGGGTTCGAGATCGCGGCGAAGACCGGCCTGCGCGTGTCGCTCCATGCCGAGACCGCGTCGATCATGGCCTGGCGGCAGGCGAAACTCGAAGCCGCGGGGCTGGACGAGCCGCTGCACCACATCGCCGCCCGCCCCGAGATCGTCGCCATCGAGGCCGTCGCCCGCGCCGCCGCCCTCGCGGAATGGACCGGGGCGCGGATCCACGTGTTGCACATCTCCAGCGCCGGAGAGCTGCGCCCGCTGGCCGAGGCCAAGGCGCGGGGCGTGGACGTGACCGGAGAGACCTGCCCCTGCTACCTGTTCCTGTCGACCGAGGATTACCCCCGCCTCGGCAGCGTCATCCGGGTGAACCCGCCGGTGCGCGAGCCGAAGGACGCGGCGGGGATCTGGGACGCGCTGATGTCCGGCGTGGTCGACATGATCGCCACCGACCACGCCCCCCACACCCCCGAGGAGAAGCGCAATCCGCGCATCTGGGACGCCGATTGCGGCTTCCCGGGGGTCGAGACGCAGATGCCGCTGATGCTGACCGAGGTCGCCGCGGGGCGGATGACGCTGGAACACTACGTAAAGATCTCCTCGGCCAACCCCGCCCGCGCCTTCGGCATGTGGCCGATGAAGGGGCGCATCGCCGTCGGGGCCCATGCCGACATCGCCTGCCTCGACCTTGCGCGGCGCGAGGTGATCGCGGCCGAGCGCCTGCATTCACGCGGCAAGATCACCCCGTTCGAGGGGCGCGAGACCGTGGGCGCCCCCATCCACACCCTGGTGCGCGGCGCCTTCGTGCAGCGGGATCGGAAGATGGTCGAGGGCATGGCCGGCCATGGCCGCCAGGTCACCGACATCCAGAGGATGCCCGCCCCCGCCCCGCGCAACGAAGACCAGTCGCTGGCCGCGATCCTCTCGGGCGCGGCGGGGACGGCGGCGGCCCCCAAGGCGGAGGACGCGGCATGAAGCCGGACCGTTTCGTCGAATTCGAACAGGTCGGCGTCACCTTCGGGCGCGGCGACGCGCGGACCGAGGCGCTGGTTCCCACGTCCCTGACCATCTCGAAGGGCGAATTCCTCGCGCTCGTCGGCCCCTCGGGCTGCGGCAAGTCCACCATCCTCAAGCTGGTCTCGGAACTGCTCGCCCCCTCCACCGGCCATATCTTCTTCGGCGGGCGGGAGCTGGGCGCCGAGCCGGTGCGCGTCGGGATGGCGTTCCAGTCGGCCTCGCTGCTGCCCTGGATGACGGTGCGCGAGAACGTGATGCTGCCGCTGAAGATCGTGCAGCCCTTCAAGCGCGACTGGCGGGCCAAGCGGCGCACCGAGTTCCGCGAGCGCGCCGACGCGCTGCTCGAACAGGTCGGGCTGATCGACTTCGCCGACAAGTCGCCCTGGCAGCTTTCGGGCGGGATGCAGCAGCGCGCCAACCTGTGCCGGGCGCTGATCCATGACCCGGATCTCCTGCTCCTCGACGAGCCCTTCGGCGCCCTCGACCAGTTCACGCGCGAGGAGCTGTGGCAGACCATGCAGGACCTCTGGCTCGACCGCAAACCCACCGTGCTGCTGGTCACGCATGACCTGCGCGAGGCGGCCTATCTCGCCTCCCGCATCTGCGTGATGAGCCCGCGGCCGGGGCGGATCATCGAGGACCGGGCGGTGGACTTCCCCCGTCCCCGGCCCATCGAGGTCGGCTTCACCCCCGCTTTCACCACCCTGGTGCAGGAACTGCGCGGGCTGATCGTCCACGCCCCCGCCGCCCCCCGCGCGGCGGCGCCCGCCGCCCTGCCGCGGGACGACGCCGCCCCGGACGCCTCCGCCCCCTCGGACAGCGGAAAGGACGCCGCATGAGCCCGCTTCAGCAACGCCTCGCCTCCACCGGCCTGATCATCGGCGTCTTCGTGTTCTGGGAGCTGTTCTGCCTCGTCGCGGGCATTTCCGAGCTGATCCTGCCCCGGCCCAGCCGCATCGCCGCGGCCTTCATCGAATACGCCCCGGCGATCTGGCCGCACGCCTGGCAGACCCTCTACACCACCATGGTGGGGTTCTTCTTCGGGGTGATCATCGGCCTCGCGCTCGGGGTGCTGATCGGGTCCTCCAAGCTCGCCTACGACACCTGCTACCCGCTGCTGGTGGGGATCTCCTCGATCCCCAAGGTCGCGGTGGTGCCGATCTTCGTGCTGTGGTTCGGGGCCGGAACCGTGCCCGCGATCCTGACGGCGATGATCATCTGCATCTTCCCCATCGTGGTGAACGTCGCCACCGGCATCGCCACGGTGGAGCCCGAGCTGGAAGATGTCATGCGCTCGCTGAAAGCCTCCCGCTGGGAGACGCTGCGCAATGTCGGCCTGCCGCGCTCGGCCCCCTATTTCTTCGCCTCGCTCAAGGTCGCCGTGACGCTGTCCTTCGTCGGCTCGGTGATCGCCGAGACGGTCGCCTCCAACAAGGGGGTCGGCAACATGATGATGATCGCCTCCTCCTCCTTCAACGTGCCGCTCGTGTTCGCCGGGCTGATGATCCTCGCCGTGCTCGGCGTCGCCCTCTACGCGATCTTCGCGCTGCTGGAGCGGCGCCTCGCCGGCTGGGCGATGCGCAAGACCGCCTGATCCCCATTCCCCACCCGTGACCTCAAGGAGACCCCAGACCATGAGAAGACTGATCGCAGCCGCGCTGTCCGCGCTTGTTCTCAGCGGCCCCGCCGCGGCCGAGGACCTGTCCATCCGCTTCACCCTCGACTGGAAGCTTCAGGGCATCCATTCGTGGTTCTACCTCGCCAAGCAGAAGGGGTATTTCGCCGCCGAGGGGCTGGACGTGACCATCGACCAGGGCGAGGGCTCGGCCGCCACCGTCACCCGGATCATGACCGGCGCCTATGACGCGGGCTTCGGCGACATGAACGCCATCGTGCAGAACGCCGCCGTGCGCCCGGACGAGGCGCCGGTGATGGTCTACCAGATCTACAACCAGCCGCCCTTCTCGATCCTCGCGAAATCCTCCAGCAAGGTGACCGGGCCGACGGACCTCGCGGGCCTCAAGGTCGGGGCGCCGCCGGGATCGGCGGTGACGAAACTGTTCTCCGCGCTCGCCGCCGCCTCGGGTCTCGACATGGCATCGGTCGAGATCATCCACGTGAAGCCCAACATCCAGGAGCAGATGCTGATCCAGGACAACGTGGACGCGAGCCTGGTGTTCAACGTCACCTCGTACCTGAACATCCTCGGGCTCGGCATGAACCCGGACGAGGATTTCCGCTTCATCGGCTATGGCGAGAGCGGGCTCGACATCTACTCCAACGGGGTCATGGTCTCGCGCAAGCTCTATACCGAGCATCCCGAGGCGGTGGCCGGCCTCGTGCGCGCCATCAACAAGGCGGTGATGGAGGTGATCGCCGATCCCGCCATCGGCGCCGCGGCGGTGAAGGCGGTGGAGCCGCTGATCAATGAAGGGCTCGAGGAAAAGCGCCTCGACTTCGCGCTGGCCTACCTGATCCGCTCGCCCGAGACCGAGGCGCTGGGCGTCGGCGCGGTGGACATGGACCGGCTCGCGCGCACCATCGGCGTGATCCAGGGCATCTACGGGTTCGAGACCGCGCCGGATGCGGCGACGATCTTCACGCCCGAATTCCTGCCGCCGCTGGACGAGCGCAAGCTCTGACGGCCGCCTCGGGCGCGGCGCCGACCTTCCCTCCGGCGCCGCGCCCCTTTTCGCCTTTTCGACCGACGTCAGGATCCTTGATGCACGCCGACGCCTCCCCCGCCGCCCCCGCACGTGCCGCCCATTTCGAGATCGCCGCCGACGCCGCCCTGCTGGGGCCGGGCTACGCGGCCTCCGGCCCCGTGCGGGTGGCGGTCGAGGGCGGGCGGATCGCCGCCATCGCCCCCGCCCCCGGCGCCGCCCCCACCGGCCGCCTGCTGATCCCGGCGCTGGCCGATGCGCATAACCACGCGCGCCCCCTGCCGCCGACCTCGTTCGGGGGCGGCGCAAGGCCGCTGGAGACCTGGCTGCCGCGGCTGGCGCTGATGCCCTCGGTCGACCCTTACCTCGCCGCAGCCGCCGCCTTCACCCGCACGCTGGAGGGCGGCGCCACGGCGGCCATGGTCCACGTGGTGCGGCCCATGGGCCTGGCGCCCATCGCCGAGGAAGCCCGCGCCATCGCCCGCGCCGCCCACGATGTCGGCATCTCCATCGGCCTCGCCATCGGCATGCGCGACCGCAACCCGCTGGTCTATGGCCATTCGGGCGGCGAAGGCCCCGCCGCCCTCGCCGCCCTGCCGCCGGACCAGCGCGCGCTGGCCGAGGCGACGTGGCTCGGGCCGCTCGCCCCCATCGAAGCGCAGCTGGCCGCGGTCGACGAGGCCGCCGCGGCGGTCGAGGGCATGCCGGGTCATTGCGACGTGCAATACGGGCCGAACGGGGTGCAGTGGTGCTCGGACGCGCTCTTGGGCGCGGTGGCCGAGGCGTCGGCCCGCACCGGGCGGCGGGTCCACATGCATCTCCTGGAAACGAAGCCCCAGCGCGACTGGGCCGATGCGGCGTATCCGGGCCCCGGCGGCATGGTCGCGCGGCTTGGGGCGCTCGGGCTGCTCTCGGACCGGCTGACGCTGGCGCATTGCGTATGGGCGCGGGAGGACGAACTGGCCGCCATCGCCGCCTCGGGCGCGCGGATCGCGGTCAACGTGTCGTCGAACCTGCACCTCTATTCCGGGATCGCCCCGGTCCCGGCGATGCTGGCGGCGGGGGTTCCGGTGGCGATGGGCCTCGACGGCTGCGCGCTGGACGAGGACGACGACGGGCTGCGCGAGCTGCGCCTGTTCCACCTGCTGAACCACGGGCGAGGCTTCGACGATGCGGGCCTCTCGCCCGAAACCGCCCTCAAGGCCGCCTGCGCCACCGGCCGCGCCGGGCTGGGCCTGCCGCCGGGCGGAGAGATTTCCGTCGGCGCCCCCGCCGACCTGCTGGCGCTGGACCTGCCCGCGCTCGACCGCGACGGGCTGGTCGCGGTGGACCCGCGGGACCTGCTCATGGCCCGCGCCACGCGCACGCTGATCCGCGAAGCATGGTCCGGCGGGCGCCAGGTGATCGCCGGGGGCCGCGCCACGGGGGTGGACGGAGGCGCCCTCCATGCCGATCTGCGCGCCGCCTATCGCGCCGCCCTCCCGGCCAAGGCGCCGCTCTACGACATCTGGCCGGCGGTCGAGGCCTGCCTGGCCGATCACTACAAGGGATGCTGCTGATGACCCGCCGCGCCGCCGTGCACCGCCTGCCCATGTCCGGCCCCGACGACGTCTCGGCCATCGCCGCGCTGATCGCGCGCGGCGCGCTCCGCCCCGGCGGCATCCGCGCCATCCTCGGCAAGACCGAGGGCAATGGCTGCGTCAACGATTTCACCCGCGGCTTCGCGGTCCAGAGCCTGTGCGCCATGCTCGGCCGCCACGTGACCGGCGATGCGCTGGCGCGGATCCCGATGGTGATGTCGGGGGGGACCGAGGGCGGGCTCTCGCCCCACTGGATCGTGCTGGAGGAGCGGGAGGACGAGGTTCCCGCCCCCTCCGGCCCCGCCCCCTCCGAACCCGCATTGGCCTTCGCCAGCGTGGTGACGCGCGACCTGCACCCCTCCGAAATCGGCCGCCGCGCGCAGGGCGATCTGGTGCGCGAGGCCGTCCTCTCGGCCATGGCGGCGGCGGGGATCGACGATCCGGCGGATGTCCATTTCGTGCAGATCAAGTGCCCGCTGCTCACCGCCGGGCGCGCCGCGGCGGCAGGGGGGGACGTCGCCACCGACTCGATGCTCAAATCCATGGGCCTCTCGCGCGGGGCCTCCGCCCTCGGGGTGGCGCTGGCGCTGGGCGAGATCGCGGAGTTCGCCGACGCCGACGTGGGCAAGTCCCTCGACCTCTGGTCCTCCCGCGCCTCCTGCTCGGCGGGGATCGAGCTGATGGGCTGCGAGGTGGTCGTGCTCGGCCTCTCGCCCCTCTGGTCCGGCCCCTTGCGCATCGGGCACGAGGTGATGCAGGACGCCATCGACGCGCCCGCCATCGCGCGCCTTCTGGGCCGCGCCGCCCCCGGCGCGCCGCTCCAGGGCGCCGGGGACCGGGCCGTCGCGCTGCTCTGCAAGGCCGAGGCGTCCGCCTCGGGCCTCATCCGCGGCGCGCGCCACACCATGCTGGAAGACAGCGACATCTCCTCCACCCGCCATGCCCGCGGCTTCGTCGGCGGCATGATCGCGGGGCTGACCGGCCTGACCGAGCTCTTCGTCTCGGGCGGGGCCGAGCACCAGGGGCCCGACGGCGGCGGCCCCGCGGCGCTGATCTACGACACCGCCGCAAAAGGACCGACCGAATGACCAAGCTGATCGTGCGTGCAGGCGAGTTCACCTTCGACGCCGTGCTCGAGGAAGAGGCCGCGCCCGAGACCTGCGCCGCCTTCAAGAAGATCCTGCCCTGGAAGGCGCAGATCGTGCATGTCCGCTGGTCGGGCGAGGGCGTGTGGATCCCCCTCGGCGACCGCGATTTCGGGGTGGGGTACGAGAACCACACCTCCTACCCCGCGCCCGGGCAGATCATCCTCTATCCCGGCGGCATCTCCGAGACCGAGATCCTGCTGGCTTACGGCGGCATCAACTTCGCCTCGAAGATGGGGCAGCTGGCGGGGAACCACTTCATCACCCTCACCTCGGGGACCGAGAACCTGATGACGCTCGGCAATTCCGTGCTGTGGAAGGGCGCCCACGACATCTCGTTCGAGCTGGCCTGATGGCGGCGCAGATCCGGCGCATCGCGGTCTATTGCGGCTCCAACACCGGGCGGGGGGCGGCCTATATGGACGCCGCCCGCGCCCTCGGGGCCGAGATGGCCGCGCGGGGCATGGAGCTTGTCTATGGCGGGACGCACAAGGGGCTGATGGGCGCCGTCGCCGACGGCTGCCTCGCCGCCGGGGGCCGCGCGCATGGGGTGATCACCGAGCGGCTGGCCGCGAAGGGCCACACGCATGAGGGGCTGTCGGAGGTCGAGGTCCTGCCGAGCATGTCCGCCCGCAAGGCGCGGATGATCGCGCTGGCGGACGCCTTCATCGCCCTGCCCGGCGGCATCGGCACGCTCGAGGAATTCATGGAGGTCTGGACGCTCAACCAGCTGGGGGAGCTTGGCCGCCCCGCGGGGCTGTTCGACGCAGAAGGCTATTTCCAGCCCTTCATGGGCTTCATAGACCACATGATCGCGGAAGGGTTCCTGCCGCCCGCCCATCGCGGCGCCATCGTGGTGGCGGGCGAGGCGGGGGCGCTGCTCGACGGCCTCGCGGCGCATGAGCCGGTGGTCGTGCCGAAATGGATGTGACGCGGATTGATGCGACCCGGGCGCGAACCGGGCAAGGAGACGGAATGGGCAAGCTGATCGACAAGGTCGGGCTGGCGCTGGTGCGGGACGGGAAGGTGCTCCTCGCCCGCTCCCGCGGGGATGCGTTCTTCCAGATCCCCGGCGGCAAGGTCGAAGCCTCGGACGCCGATGACGTCGCCGCCCTGGTGCGGGAGATCCGCGAGGAACTGGGCGTCGAGGTCGACCCCGCCTCCGCCCACCTCCTCGGCCTGTTCTCGGCCGAGGCGGCGGGCAAGCCGGGGGTGGTCGTGCAGGTGAAGCTCTACCGCGCCGCCATCGCCGGCGACCCCGCCCCCTGCGCCGAGATCGAGGAGCTGCTGTGGCATCCCCTCTCGGAAGACCTCTCGGCCGGGACCGACACCGTGCGCCTCAAGATCATCCCTTACCTGCGCGGCGCCGCGGGCTGAGGGCGCGCCCTCAGGCCGCCGCCGCCCCGCCGCCCACCGGGAACGCGCGGTCATAGGCGAGCGTGTAGGCCCAGGTCCAGCAGACCACGAAGGTGGTCACCACCACGTCCGCCGCCAGCGCCTCGGCCACGCCGATGCCGAGCCAGAACACGTAGAGCGGCAGCGAGGTCAGGGTCAGCGTCACCTCGAACCCCACCGCGTGCACGATCCGCCCGAGATGCGAGCGGTCGCTCGCCACCCGGCCCCGGCGGGCGTCGATCCGGTCGAAGGCCCAGTTGTAGAGCAGGCTCATCACCAGCGCCTTGCCGCAGAGCGCGAGGCCCAGCAGCCCGATCTCCTCCGGCGGCTTGTCGAACACAAGCGAGCCGGCGGGGATCATCATCGCCAGCAGGGTCGCCTCGAACATCGCCGCATAGCGCAGCCGATCCCATCCCGACCTGAGTTTCACCGCAGCCATAACGCCCTCCTGTCCTGCGGCCCGCCTGTCTTCGGGCCCTCGCGTCTTCGTTGCGGCTTGCTTCTATCGGATTCTCCCGGCATTCAAAGCTGAGTTCCATCTGGAAAACAGATAGGTCTGCCATGCCCTCGCCCGAGACCCTCCAGGCCTTCGCCCTCGCGGCCGAGCTCGGCTCCTTCTCCGCCGCCGCAAGGCGCATGGGCAAAGCGCAGTCCGCCGTGTCCACCGCCATCGCCAATCTCGAGATCGACCTCGGGCTGACCCTGTTCGACCGCAGCGCCCGCAACCCGGTGCTGACCGCCGAGGGCCGCGCCATGCTCCCCCACGCGCGCGGCATTCTTCTCGGAACGCGCGAGATGCTGGCCAAGGCGGGCTCGATGGCCGAGGGGGTGGAGGACCGGCTCGGCCTCGCGCTCGAGCAGGGCGTCGCCATGGGGCCGGTGATGGAGGCGCTGGACCGCTTCGCCGCCGCCTTCCCATCCGTCTCGCTCGAATTCCACGCCACCGGCCCGAACGACGCCGGAACGCTGCTGAAGGAGGGGCGGGCGGATCTCGGGCTGATGATCGAGCAGGAGGGCTACCCGGCGGGCTTCCAATTCCGCGGCATCGGCCACGCGGCGGTGCGGCGGGTCTGCGCGCCCGGGCACCCGCTGGCGGCCGTGGAGCGTCCCGGCTATGGCGACCTGCGCGCCCATCGCCAGATCGCCCTGCGCAGCCGCTATGGCGGCCCGCGGGACGAGGCGGGCAAGAGCGCGAGCACCTGGCATGCCGAGAGCCCGGCGATGATCGCGTCCCTCGTGGAACGCGGCCTCGGCTGGGCCGAGCTGCCCGCCCCCGCGGTGGCGCAGGCGCTGGCCGAGGGGCGGCTCAAGCGCCTCGACTGCGCCTTCCAGCAGGGGGATGAGCTGCGCGGCGTGGACCTCGTGTGGACCGAGCGCCGGGCGCTCGGCCAGGCCGGGCAATGGCTGCGCGACCGGCTGCTGGCCGTCCCGGCTGAGGCCTGGCGCGAGGGCTGAGCGCGGCGCTTGCCAGCCGGGCGGATGATGGCGTTCAGTCAGGCGACCCACCGCGCCGGAGGCCCCATGCGCTCGACGAAGATCATCCACACCGTGTCCGCCCATGCCGAGGGCGAGGTCGGCGACGTGATCGTCGGCGGCGTCGCCCCGCCGCCGGGCGACACGCTCTGGGACCAACGCGCCTGGATCGCGCGGGACGAGGCCCTGCGCAACTTCATGCTCAACGAGCCGCGCGGCGGCGTGTTCCGGCATGTGAACCTGCTGGTGCCGCCGAAGAATCCGCGCGCCGCCATGGGCTTCATCATCATGGAGCCGGAGGACACGCCGCCCATGTCCGGCTCCAATTCCATCTGCGTCTCCACCGTGCTGCTCGATGCCGGGATCATCCCGATGCAGGAGCCGGTGACGGAGATGATCCTCGAGGCGCCCGGCGGGCTGATCCACGTCCGCGCGGAGTGCGAGAACGGCAAGGCGCGGCGGATCGTGGTCGAAAACCTGCCCGCCTTCGCCGCCCGCCTCTCGGTCCCGCTTGAGGTCGCGGGGCTGGGCGCGCTGACCGTCGACATGGCCTGGGGCGGCGACAGTTTCGTGGTGGTGGACCCGGGCGCGCTGGGGCTGGAGCTCGCCCCCGCAAACGCCCGCGCGCTGGCGGAGCTCGGCGTGCGCATCACCGACGCCGCCAACGCCGCCTACCCGTTCGAGCACCCGGAGCGGCCGGACTGGCGCCACCATTCCTTCTGCCTCTTCGCCGGGCCGGTGCGGCGCGAGGGCGCCGCGCTGCACGCGCAGTCGGTGGTGTCGATCCAGCCGGGCAAGCTCGACCGGTCGCCCACCGGGACGGCGGTGTCGGCGCGCATGGCGCTGCTGCATGCGCGCGGGGAGATGTCGGTGGGGGAGCGGCTTCTGGCGACCTCGATCATCGGCTCGCGCTTCGAAGGGGTGCTGCTGGGCGAGACGGAGGTGGGCGGGCGCCCCGCGATCCGCCCGCAGATCGCCGGGCGGGGCTGGGTGACGGGGACGCATCAGCACATGCTGGACCCGGACGATCCCTGGCCCGGCGGCTATCGCGTCGGCGACACGTGGCCGATGAAGGGCTGACGCCCGGGGCCGATGAGGGGACGAGCGCGCGAGATGCCGAAATGTTCGGGAAAATGGCTGGGGCGGCAGGATTCGAACCTGCGAATGCCGGTACCAAAAACCGGTGCCTTACCGCTTGGCGACGCCCCAACGCGGCGCGGACCATAAGCGGGGCGCGCCGCCGCCGCAAGCCCTCCTGAACGCCCGGAACCGCCATCGCGCGCGGCGGGCTCAGCCCTCGGGCGCGTGACCCGCATCCCGGCCCAAGCCGCGCGGCGGAAACGCCCCGTCCAGCGCCCGCGACCAGTCCGCGAAGCCGGGCGAGACCTTCATGCACAGGATCGGGCGCCGGCCGCCCACACACATCAACCGATGCACCGCGACCTTGCCGATCCGCCGCTTCAGGGCGGCGAAGATCCGCGCCTGCTCGGGGAAGGCGATGGTCTCCATATCCTCCGGCCCGCCCTCCGGCCCCTCATATCGCGCCACCTCGGCGATCAGGGCCAGCGACATCACCCGAAGCTCCAGCCCGTCTTCGCCATTGCTCCGATCGCGGGAGAGCTGCAGCGTGACCCCGCCATGCCCCATCTCCGCGTGGACCGGGCGCCGCGCGCGCATCAGCGCCTTCCCGTCCAGCCAGACGTCCGGCGCGAAGGACAAGGGCAGGTCCGCCGGGCGCAGCTTGAGGGTGTCGAGACGCGGGTCACCGGCGAACAGCCCCTCAAGCGGCGCCTCGCGCAGCCGCCAGTCGAGGGGCGGCATTCGCCGATGCGCGACTCGATCCGCCAGGCGCGCACCGGGTATTTCGCGGCGGTCTCCTCGAGGGCCGCCGAAAGCTCCTCCGGCGCCAGGCCGAACTGGAAGCTTCGGGTGCGGGCGGTCAGCCGGTTTCCCGGCGGAAGCAAGGGCCCGTCCGACACCGCCTGCGGCTGCATTTGCGCCCTCCCGATCCCGTTTCAGCGGCCACTCCGGCATGGCGCGGGACCGCCCGCAAGACGGCCCGACCGCGGGCGCGCAGGGGGCGCGAAGAAATGCGCAAATCCCCTCTTGCGCCCCCCTTGGCCCGCCGCTATACCCCGCCTCGCAGCGCAGACATCCCGATGCGTCCCCGGACGCGGCGCTGCAAATCGGTCGGAGCGTAGCTCAGCCTGGTAGAGCGCTGTCTTCGGGAGGCAGAAGTCGGAGGTTCGAATCCTCTCGCTCCGACCACCTTCACCTTGCCAGGGGTGAGACATGAAAAGGCGACGCCCCCGGGCGTCGCCTTTTTCGCATTCCGGCCCGTCCCCCGCACCCGCGCCCTCCCCCCTGCCCGCCCCGCCCGCCCTGCGGAACGAGGGACCGCGCAACACGCAAAAGCCCTTGGCGCCGCCGGAGCAGACGCTAGGGTTGCAGCACGCAGGGAGGATCGTCCCCGCGCCGGCGCCGGGAGGGCGCGGGGGCGCGGCGGGCGTCTGCGGCACACGCAGCAAGCAGGACGCGCCGTCGCGGGCATACCGCCGCGGCCGGCGCGCAAACGGGAGAAATTCGCATGAACCGCATGCCCATCCGCGCGGCCGTCCTGGCCGCCGCCGTCGCCTCGTTCGCCGGGGCCGAGGCCTACGCCGTCGAATGGAACGTGTCCGTCTGGGGCAAGCGCCGCGCCTTCACCGAGCATGTCGAGAAGCTGGGCGAGCTGCTGGCCGCCAAGACCAATGGCGAGTTCACGCTCAACATCTCCTATGGCGGGCTGTCGAACAGCCGCGAGAACCTCGACGGCATCTCCATCGGCGCCTTCGAGATGGCGCAGTTCTGCGCCGGCTATCACCGCGACAAGAACCCCTCGATCACCGTGCTGGAACTGCCGTTCCTCGGGGTGAACACCCTCGAGGAAGAGGTCGCCGTGTCCCACGCCGTCTACGCCCACCCGGCGGTGGCCGCGGATCTCGCGCGCTGGAACGCCAAGCTGCTGATGACCTCGCCCATGCCGCAGTACAACGTGGCGGGCGTCGGCGACGCGCCGACCGGGCTCAGCAGCTTCGAGGGCATGCGCATCCGCGCCACCGGCGGCCTCGGCGAAGCGTTCCGCACCGTCGGCGCGACCCCGACCTCGGTGACCGCCTCGGAATCCTACACCGCGCTGGAATCGGGCGTGGTCGACGCGGTGGCCTTCGCCCAGCACGCGCATTTCGCCTATGGCACCATCGACATCGCCAAGTGGTGGACCGGCAACCTGAACCCCGGCACCGTGAACTGCCCGGTCGTGGTGAACACCGACGCCTACGCGGCGCTGTCGCCCGAGCACAAGGCCGCGCTCGACGGCTCGCTGGACGAGGCGATGGACCACTACCTGGCCACCTACGGCAAGGTGTTCGACAAGTGGGAGTCGGTGCTGGCCGAGAAGGGCGTGCAGAAGGTGATGTTCGACGCCGAGCAGATCGCGGCGTTCAAGGCCAAGGCCGCCGACCCGATCCGCGAGCAGTGGATCGCCGACATGACCGCGCAGGGCCTTCCGGCGCAGGAGCTCTATGACCTGACGCAGAAGGTCCTGGCCGACATGAACTGAGCCTGCGGGCGGGGCGGCGGGCGCCGCCCGTCCCCCGCCCCGCCCCGCCCGCGCGGGGGGCGCGCCCGGCCCCGGCCCGGCGCCCCCCCGCGCGGGCGGCTTTCGTTTCACCGCCGGCGGCGCCGGCCCGCCGTCCCCGCCCCCGGCCCTGCCGGGCGCGCCGGGCGCAGCCCCCCGCCGCCGCACGCCCGCCCGGACGCCCCCCCGGCCCGGGCGCCCCACCACACCAGGGAGAGGCCGCATGTCCGCCAGCTCCGTGCGCGAGGACGGCTCGGCCGTCAGCCGCGCCGACGTCGCCCTGCACCATCTCGAACGGCTGCTGAACCTGCTCGGCGGGCTCACGATCCTCGGGATGATGCTGCTCTCGGTCGCCCATATCCTCGGGCGAAAGCTCTTCGACACGCCGGTGTCGGGCTATATCGACTGGATGACCCAGCTGGTGCCCGCCGTCGCCTTCCTCGGGCTGGCCTACACCCAGCGCCTCGGGGGCCATATCCGCATGGACATCCTGGTCGGGCGCCTCGCGGGGCGCGGCCTGTGGGTCGCGGAATTCGTCGGCACGCTGTTGATGATGCTGATCGCGGGCGTGCTGGTCTTCGGCACCTGGGACCATGCCGGCCGCGCCATCCAGCTCGGCGATTCCACCACCGACATCCACCTGCCGACGGCGCCCGCCAAGGTGCTGATCAGCGTGATGCTCGCCCTGTTCTGCATCCGCTGCCTGCTGCAGCTCTGGGCCTATGCGCGCGCCATCGGCTCGGGCGAGACCGAGCCCGCGGCGGCGCCGATGATCGAGGACGCGGCCACCCAGGCGCGGAACGAGGCGGAGACCGTCTCGGGCCTCGAAGACGAGAAGGAGGCCCGTTGATGGAGACCATCGACACCGCGATGCTGCTGGCCGGGCTGCTGCTGGCGCTCGTCTTCCTCGGCGTCCGGGTGGCCTTCGCCACCGCGCTGATCGGCTTCACCGGCCTGTTCCTGTTCTTCGCCTTCGACAAGAACCTCGGGGTGGAGAAGGGCTTCACCGTGGCCATGAAGATGGCCGGGCAGGTGCCGCATTCGAAGACGGCGAGCCACGTGCTCGGGCTGATCCCCACCTTCATCCTGATCGGGTACCTGGCCTATTTCGCCGGGCTGACCAAGGCGCTGTTCGAGGCGGCCAAGCGCTGGGTCGGCTGGCTGCCGGGGGGCCTCGGGGTCGCCACCGTCTTCGCCACCGCGGGCTTCGCCGCCGTCTCCGGCGCCTCGGTCGCCACCTCGGCCGTGTTCGCGCGCATCGCGATCCCCGAGATGCTCAAGCTCGGCTATGACAAGCGCTTCGCGGCGGGCGTGGTGGCGGCGGGCGGCACGCTGGCCTCGCTGATCCCGCCTTCGGCGATCCTCGTGATCTACGCGATCATCACCGAAAGCTCGGTCGGGCAGCTCCTGATGGCGGGCTTCCTGCCGGGCGCGGTGTCCGCGCTGATCTATGGCGGGCTGGTGATCGGCCTCGCCAAGATGCGCCCGTCCCTCGGCCCGCCGGTGCGCGGATTCACGTGGAAGCAGCGCCTCGAGGTGCTGCCGGGCGCGCTGCCCATCGCCTTCGTGGTCGCGATCATCGTGTTCTGCATCTATTTCGGCTGGGGCACCCCGACCGAGGCGGGCGCGCTGGGGGCCTTCGTGGTCCTGCTGATGGCGATCTGGCGCGGGATGCGCTGGAAGGACCTGTCGGGCGCGCTGATGGAGAGCGCCAAACTCACCGTCATGATCTTCACCATGATCTGGGGCGTGCTGATCTTCGTGCGATACCTTGGTTTCGCCAAGCTGCCGCAGCATTTCGCCGAGTGGATCAGCGGCCTGGACCAGCCGGCGATGATGACGCTGATGCTGATCCTGCTGGCCTACGTGGTGCTGGGCATGTTCATGGACGCGATCGGGATGCTGATCCTGACGCTGCCGGTGACCTTCCCCGCCGTGATCGCGCTCAATGGCGGCGCGGGGGTGTCGGCGGCGGATTCGGCGCTCGGCATGTCCGGCGCGGAATGCGCGGTGTGGTTCGGGATCATCGTGGTGAAGATGGCCGAGCTGTGTTTGATCACGCCGCCCATCGGGCTGAACTGCTTCGTGGTGGCGGGCGTGCGCCCCGACATCTCGGCGCAGGACGTGTTCCGGGGGGCCTCGCCCTTCTTCGTCGCCGACGTGGCGACGGTGGGCGTGCTGATCGCCTTCCCGGACATCGTGCTATGGCTGCCGCGGCTCGTCCTCGCGGGCTGAGGCGACGCGCTGCTTGCGGCGGGGGGGCGCGTCCTCCCCGCCGGCCCTCTCCTCGCCCGGTCTGGCGCCAAGGCGCATGACCAGGGCCGAGGCGAAGCCCGAGAGGGCGAAGACCATGGCCCCCGCCGCCATCGCCTCGTGCGGGGACTGGAACACGGCGGCGAGGGCATGGGCGTCGCCCTGCCCGGCGGCCGCGGCGGCGACGCTTTCCCCTGCATCCTTCTGAAGCGCCAGCGCGATGCCGATCCCGGCGACGGCGTTGGCGGCTACCACGCCCGCGGCGACCACGGCCACGGCGCGCGCATGTCTGCTCTGGATCGCCCTACGCTCGGCCATCGTCATCCTACCTGGACAGGAAAGCGGGAATCGTTTCGCGCGTTAAAGTGTACCGCCAAAACGTCGCAGCGTCGAAATGGTTTCAAGCGCCGCAGGGGCCGGAATCCGCCGCGGCGGCCCTGTCCAAGCCCCGCGGCCTCTGCTAAACGGGGCGCCGTCGCAGGATAAGGCGGTAGGAGACATCTTCATGGCCAACGTCGCGGTTGTCGGCGCCCAGTGGGGCGACGAAGGCAAAGGCAAGCTGGTTGACTGGCTCTCGGAGCGCGCGGACGTGATCGTGCGCTTCCAGGGCGGGCACAATGCCGGGCACACGCTGGTCGTGGACGGCGAGGTCTACAAGCTCTCGCTGCTGCCCTCGGGCATCGTGCGCAAGGGCAAGCGGTCGATCATCGGCAACGGCGTGGTCCTGGACCCCTGGGCCCTGGTCGCCGAGATCGAGAAGCTCTCGAAGCAGGGCGTGGTCGCCACCCCCGAGACGCTCGGCATCGCCGAGAACACGCCGCTGATCCTGCCGGTGCACCGGGACCTCGACCAGATGCGCGAGGCCGCCGCGGGCAAGGCCAAGATCGGCACCACCGGCCGCGGCATCGGCCCGGCCTACGAGGACAAGGTCGGCCGCCGCGCCATCCGCGTCGCCGACCTCGCCGACCCGGCGACGCTGGAGACGCGCATCGACCGGCTGCTCGCCCATCACGACGCCCTGCGCAAGGGCCTCGGGGCCGAGCCCGTCGACCGCGCCGCGCTGAAGGCCGAGCTGGAGGCGATCGCGCCGCAGATCCTGCCCTTCGCCTGCGCGGCGTGGAAGGAGATGTCGGAGCACATCAAGGCCGGCAAGCGGGTGCTGTTCGAGGGCGCGCAGGGCGCGCTGCTGGACGTCGATTTCGGCACCTACCCCTATGTCACCTCCTCCAACACCATGGCCGGCATGGCGAGCCCCGGCGCCGGCATCGGCCCGAACGGCATCGACTACGTGCTGGGCATCGTGAAGGCGTATACGACGCGCGTCGGCGAAGGCCCCTTCCCCACGGAACTGGACGACGCCGTCGGCCAGCGGCTGGGCGAGCGCGGGCACGAGTTCGGCACCGTCACCGGGCGCAAGCGCCGCTGCGGCTGGTTCGACGCGGCCCTGGTGCGCCAGACCTGCACCCAGGGCGGCGTCTCGGGCATCGCGCTGACCAAGCTCGACGTCCTCGACGGGTTCGAGGAGCTGAAGATCTGCACCGGCTACATGCTCGACGGGAAGGAGATCGACCACCTCCCCATCGCCTCCGAGCAGCAGCGCCGCGTGGAGCCGATCTACGAGACCATGCCCGGCTGGTCGGATTCGACCGAGGGCGCGCGCTCCTGGGCCGACCTGCCCGCCGCCGCGGTCAAGTACGTGCGCCGCGTCGAGGAGCTGATCGGCTGCCCGGTGGCGATCCTCTCCACCAGCCCCGAGCGCGAGGACACCATCCTCGTCACCGACCCCTTCGCGGGCCGCTGAGGGGGGCGCCCGATGGCCCTGTCCCACAAGGCGCGCAAGCGCATCGCCATCTTCCTGCTGGTGGTGTGGCTGCCGCTCTACATCGTCGCCGCGCTGTGGCTGGTCAGCCTGTTCGAGCGCCCGTCGATCTGGGTGGAGCTCGGGGTCTATGTGGGCCTCGGCTTCCTCTGGGCCCTGCCCTTCAAGAAGCTGTTCAAGGGCGTGGGCCGCGCCGGCCCGGGCGAGGAAGAGCCGCCCCGCAAGCCGCGTCCCGGCCGCTGAGGCCGCGCCTCGGCGGCGGCCGACGCAGGAGCGGCGGCGGCCGACACAGGACAGGCCCCGCGCCCCCAAGGGCGCGGGGCTTTTTCATGGGCCGTCCGCCGCGCGCGGGGCGGCTGAGCGCGGCGCTCATCCTTGCGGGAATCGTTGCGGACCCTGCGCCGCGCGGGCGCTCCCCCGGTCGAGCGCCGCGGCGGCGCGGCCGCCCCCGCGGGCGCGGCGGCCCGGCGGGGCCGGGTTTTTCCACCTGGTGAAAACGCCCCAATTTCGCCACAATAATGAACGCGCCGGGCCGCAGCTCGCTCCCCCCTGGGCCGCGATGGCGGAGAGGGTCCAGGGAAGTTCCGGCGGTGATCTGGGAAACAGGTGAGGTTCCGGAGCGTTGCGGGTGTGTGTGGGATATGCCTGCCCGGCCGAAAGTGAATGATCTTCCGTGCCGAAAAGACTGGGGGTGATGCAACGCCCCGGGAACCTCCTTCGGGATTGGGGGGCCCCGAAGTCCTCTAATGGTGACGAAATCATGCATGGTTGCAAGCGGTGAATCGTTGTTTTGCCGGGACATAGCGGGCGCGCGCGGCCTCCGTTCACCATCAAGGCCAGGGCTTCCTTGCAAAACAATCCCTTGCCGCAGGGCAGCATGGTTTCGGCACATGCGCATCCCCGAATGCGGCGCAAAGACGCCCGACGGCCAAACCTTCGCCACATTGCATGATCTGTTCATATAACCATCGAAAAACCCGCCCATCCCCAGGAACCGCCGCGAATGATTCGATTTGTGGGCGCCCCCCCTGATCGGATAGCATCCTGCGCATGGGGCTGGCCGAGCGCGCCGACCGGCGCGGTCCGTCCCGGCGCCTCCGCGTCGGGTCGGCGTTCGGATAACAAGACAATGGTGGAGCGAAATCCATGCGCGTGCTGGTTGTTGAAGACGAGCAGAACCTGGCCGTACAGGTCAAAGACGCCCTCGAGCGGGAAGGCCGCGTGGTCGACATCGCCTCCGACGGCGAGGAAGGCAGCTTCCTCGGGTCGACCGAGCCCTATGACGCCATCGTCCTGGACCTTGGCCTGCCCAAGAAGGACGGCCACACCGTGCTGCGCGACTGGCGCGAGAACGGCGTGAAGTCCCCGGTGCTGATCCTGACCGCCCGCAACTCCTGGCGCGACAAGGTCGCCGGCCTCGACAGCGGCGCGGACGACTACCTGACCAAGCCGTTCCAGATGGACGAGCTGCTGGCCCGCCTGCGCGCCCTCATCCGCCGCTCCTCCGGCCAGGCCAACCCGATCTTCAAGCAGGGCCAGTTCGAGTTCGACACCCGCTCCGGCCGGGTCATGCTCGGCGGCGGCTCGGTGCCGCTGACGGCGCAGGAGACGAACATCCTCGCCTACCTGATCCTGAACCGCGACAAGGTGGTGTCCCGCACCGAGCTGTCGGAGCATGTCTACGGCTACGACACCGAGCGCGACAGCAACACGATCGAGGTCTTCATCGGCCGCCTGCGGCGCAAGCTGGGCCACAAGGCGATCGTGACCATCCGCGGCCGCGGCTACCAGTTCGACGGCGCGGCGTTCTGATCCGCTGACGAAGGCCGCCTGCACGCATGTCCGTCCTGGGCCTGTCCACCGCCCTGTCCCTGCGCGCGCGTGCGCTGCTGGGCGGGATCGTGTGGATCATCATCGCCGTGGGCCTGTCGGGCTACGTGCTGGTCTCCACCTTCGACGAGATCTCGGAGCGCTCCTTCCAGGAGACGCTGGCGGGCCGGGCGGAGCAGCTCGAGACGCTGATCCGCTCGGGCGCGCTCGATGACGGGATCGGGGGCGGGATGCTGTCCGGCCCCCTCTTCGCCCGCGGGCGCGACGTGTTCTGGCAGATCCAGACGCCGACCGGGCAATCGCTGCTCTCGCCCTCGCTCGAGGGCGCGCCGATCCCGGCCGACACGGCGGCCGAACGCTCCCTCCAGGGACCGATCGGGGATTACCGGCGCCAGCTGCGCGAAACCCGGGGCGCGCGCTACGTCGCGCGGCTCCCCTCGGGGCTGCTGATCCAGGTGGTGGCGCGCACCGTGCGCACCACCACCGTCGCCGGCACCGTCGGCGAATGGACCATCCGGGTGGCCGAGCCGCGCGCCGCCCTGACCCGCGACCAGCTGGAATTCCGCCGCTCGCTGTTCGGCGCGCTGATCGGCCTCGGCGCCTCGCTGGTGCTGGCGGGCGCGGCGCAGACCGGCATGGCGCTGCGCCCGCTGGTGGCCATGCGCGCCGCCTTCCTGAGCTATCGCGAGGGCGAGACGCACCGGATCGAGGGGCGCTACCCCTCGGACATCGCCACGCTGGTGGACGATCTGAACGACCTTCTCGACCGCAACGAGGAGATGATGGTCCGCGCCCGCCGCCAGGCCGCGGACCTCGCCCACGCGCTCAAGACCCCCGCGGCGGTGCTGCGCAACGACCTCGCCTCCAACCCGCGCAACGACATCGACGCCGCCGTCCGCCGCCAGCGGATGGAGGAGGCGGTGACCCGGGTCGAGAGCCTGATCAACCGCTACACCGCCCGCGCGCGGCTTGCCGGCGCCGCCGGGGCGGGGGCGCTGTGCGAGGTGGTCCACGTGCTCGAGGATCTCGGGCGGGTGATGCGCCAGATCCACCGCGACGCGGGCCTGGACCTCGAGCTCGAGCTCGACGAGACGCTGCGGGTGCGCGCCGAGGAGGAGGATGTAGAGGAGCTGTTCGGCAACCTCATGGACAACGCCCATAAATGGGCCATCGGCGTGGTGAAGGTGGTCGCGCGGCGCGAGGGGCCCGTGGGCGTCATCACGGTCGAGGATGACGGCCCGGGCATCCCCGAGCAGAAGCGCCAGAAGGCGCTGGCCGCGGGCGGGCGGCTGGACGAGGCGGTGCCGGGCACGGGGCTGGGCCTCGCGATCTGTTCGGACATCGTCGAGGCCTATGGCGGCTCGCTGACGCTGGAGACGTCGGAGCTGGGCGGGCTGAAGGTGATCGTGCGCCTGCCCGCGCCGGAACCGGCCAGCACGCGGCGCCGCTGAGGGCCCGGCGCGGACGGGGCGCGGGCGCGCCCTGCCCCGGCTTCAGTTCTCGAGATAGGCGAAGGCGCAGGTGGCCGCGGCGGCGCATTTGGCCGACCCCGCGGCCCGGAACTCCACCCGCACCGTGGCCATGCGGCGCCCGTTGGACAGCGCCTCGACCGAGACCTCCACGTCCTCGCCCCCCATCAGCGGGCGCATGAAATGGACCGTCAGGTCGACCGTGGTGCAGTTGCGGAACCGCCCGTTGAGGCCGCAGAGCGTGAGCACCGCGGCGGTATCGGCGGCGGCGGCCAGCGCCTGGCCGCAGACCACGGCGGGCCCGTCGCCGCCCTTGCGGGCGATGGCCTCGGTTCCCGGAAGGCGGAACGTGGCGCCGGTTTCGGTCAGCGCCACGGGGACAAGGCCCAGCGCCTGCACCCAGGGGGCGAAGGCGTCCTCAAGCAGCTTCGACATCTCGGCGGGGCCGAAACCGGGTTTCTGATCGCTCATCACGCGCCTCCCTTGCGGCGGGGCCTCTGCGGCGGGCCCCTGTGGGGCGAGCATCGCCGGGTGGCCGCCGCGGGGCAAGGGCTGCGGGGGCTTCCGCCCCCGGTCCCCCGACAAGGGGGGCAACGCCCCCCTTGGACCCCCCGAAATACGGCTGCGTCGCGCTGGCATTGCAGGGAAGCGCACGGCACAGTCGGGGGACGCCGCTAGGAGAACGCCATGTCCTTCGCCCCGCCGCCCGGCATGCATGTCGGGCAGATCAACATCGCCCGCCTGCGCGCGCCGCAGGGGGATCCGCAGGTGCAGGGCTTTTTCGACGGGGTCGCGCGGATGAATGCGCTGGCCGAGCGCAGCGCGGGCTTCGTCTGGCGCCTGAGGGATGAAAGCGCGGACCCGTACTGGCCGCAGATGATCGCCGAGGACCCGCTGCTGACCGTCACAGTCTCGGTCTGGACCAGCGTCGAGGCGGTGCGCGCCTTCGCCCACAAGACGGTCCACCGGCGCTTCTTCGACCGCCGCGCCGAGTGGTTCGTCCCGCTCGGCCGCCCGCACCTCGCCATGTGGCCGGTGGCGCCGGGAACGCGCCCCGGGCTGGCCGAGGGCTTCGCGCGGCTCGACCGCATCGCGGCCGAGGGCGAGGGACCGGAGGCCTTCGGCTGGGCGGGCCTGCGCGAAGCGGCGGACTGAGCGCGCGCGCCCTGCCCTCCGCGCCCGCGGCGGCGCAGCCGACGCTCCGCCCGCGAAGGGGGGCCTGCCCCCCATGAGCGGTCGGACATGCCCGGGAAGGCGCCCCCGTCAGGGCAGCGGGCGCTTCACCCCGTTCTCGTCGATGGCGACGAAGGTGAAGACCGCCTCGGTCACCTTCACATGCTCCTCCGAGGGCTGGCGGGTGATCCACACCTCCACCCCGATCTGCATCGAGGTGGTGCCTTCCTTGAGCATCTCTGAATGGATCGACACCAGGTCGCCGACATGCACCGGCCGGTGGAACTTCATGCTGTCGACGACGATGGTCGCCACCCGCCCCCGCGCGCGGCTGCGCGCCAGCACGGAAGAGCCGAGATCCATCTGCGCCATCAGCCAGCCGCCGAAAATGTCGCCATTGGCGTTGGTGTCGGCGGGCATCGCCAGGCTCTGCATCGTGATCCGCCCGCGCGGGACCTCGCCCTCGCCGTAATCCGTCTCGCCGGTATAGGCCTGCATGTTCACTGCAAGATCTCCACTTGTCCGCCATTCGCCGCGGTCTGCGCGCCGCCGCGCGGAACGGCGTGGCGCGTGTCGAAGGCGCCCTGCGCCTTCCACGCCTCGAGGGTCTGGCGGCTGACCTCGAAATGCATGCTGTCCTCGCGCCGGAAGGCGACGCCCCAGTACCAGCCTTCTTCGCGGAAATACTCGTGCAGCAGCACGAGGCCGAGCTGGGTCTTCGCGTCGCCCATGTCGTCGAGGCTGCCCGCGATGGTCACGTCCAGCGCCGCGCCATAGGCATGGCCCGAGATCCGGTCGGCCGAGCCGCGCACCAGCCGCCCGCAGAGCGATCCGGCGGAGCCGAGCAGCGCGTAGAGGTCGGGCTCCTCCTCCTTGAGCCGCGCGAAGATCCGCTCGAGGCTGTCGAGCGCGGGCTTGAGCATCCGCACCCGGAACGGGCCGACGTCGCGCAGCTCGAGATTGGCGCTCAGGCGCGGGTTGTCCGGGGGGCGGCAGTCCTGGGTGTAGTCGCGCCCGACGCGCGGCGAGCCGAAAAAGGCCTCGAGCCAGGCGTGGCCCGAGGGGTCGAGCGTGTCGTTGACGGTCCGCCGCTCGGGCGGGCGCACGAGGGCGACATAGCGCACGGCGGCGGCGGGGATCTCGGCGACGGCGGGGGTTTCGGCGGGCGCGTCCCCGCGGCGCTCGAGCTCGCGCTCCAGCTCGTCGACGCGGTCCAGCAGCCCGTCGATGCCGATCGAGAGGTCGTCGATCTGGCGCTGGAGGCGCAGCATCTGGTCCTCGGCCGCCGGGTCGGCGAGGGGCGCCGGGGCCGCGGCGGGGGCCGGTTCGGGGCCCATGCTGCGCCGGGCGATCTCGTACATGAAGGGCGTCCACATGATCGCGACGGCGATGATGAGGGCCCAGCCGTATCGTCCCAGAAAGCCCATCGGCATGTCCTTCGTTGCATTGGCGCGGGCGCCGCCCGCGGCCGCGCGGGAAGGCTATCAGGGGCGGGCCGCCATGGCGAGGGGAGTGCGGAGGGGCGGGCGACCTCGGGGGGCGTGAAGCCCCCGCTCGGCCGCCCGCGCCGCGCCCCGGCGCGGCGGCGCCCGGGCCGCGGGCCGGCGCGCCAGGGGACGGCCCGGCCCCCGGGTCCCGGGTCCGCTGCGGCGGCCGCCTCAGCGCAGCCGGTTCAGCGCAGCCGGTTCAGCGCCCAGGAGGCGCCGCGCCGCGCCGCCCGCCTTGCCCGCGCCTTCAGGGTCGCCGCCGCGGCCCGTTCCTCGGCCAGCGCGTCCAGCAGGCGTTCGGGCGTGCAGGGCAGCCGGGTCGCCGGGTCGATGCAGCGCGGGTAAAGGATCAGCGCCGCCGCCGCCAGCATGTCGAGGGTCAGCCGCCGCCCGCGGCTGAAGCCCGGCGCGGACAGCTCCTCGGTCAGGCCCCAGCCGGCATAGAAGGGCCGCCCGTGGACCGCCGCGCGCCGCCCGCGCAGAAGCGCCTCGAACCCGATCTGCGAGGTGATGCACTCCACCTCCCCGGCCCAGTCGAGGCAGGCCTCGGTCGACGCGCCCTCGGCCGCCGCGTCGGCGCAGGCGGCGACCACCTCCGGCGGCACGGCGCCGGGGCGCATCCCGGTCAGCACGTCGGGATGCGGGCGCCACAGGATGAAGGCGTCCGGCCGCCGCGCCCGCGCCGCCTGCAGCAGCGCGGCGTTGGTCGCCAGCCCCGGCGCGCCGTGACGGATCGAGGCGTCGTCCTCGACCTGCCCCGCCACCAGCAGGCGGGGACGGTCCGTCTCCGGCAGGGGGGCGTCTCCGGCAAGGTTGTACTTGGTGACCCCCTCGGCCGTCATGCGCGCCCGCAGCCGCGCCGCGCGGGCGAGCAGCGCGGGCGGGTAATCGGCCCCCCGGGCGATGCGGGCGAAGTCGCTGTCGGCATGGGCGTCGAAATGCAGGCCATGCTCCGCGACGCAGAGCGAGGCGGGCGGCGTGTGCTGCAGCCCCAGGCCGACCGAGCGGATGAACCCGTCCTCGAGCCGCCAGGCGGGGGCGAGGCCGGGGCGCGGGGCGGGCGCGTCGCGCATGCCCCAGACCGCGACGCGGCCGCCGATGCGGGCGGCGAGCTCGGCCGCGGCCTCGGGCGTGCGGCAGGCGCGCGGGGGGCCGCAGGGTCCGCGCAGGAAGGGCGCCGTGCAGCGCCGCTTCCACGGGGTGAACCCGGCGGTGACCACGGGCCGGTCATTGGCCTGCGCGGCGCGGCGGAGGGCGGCGGCGGCCTCGATCCCCGCCGCGGCGTCCACCTCGCGCCCCGTCCACGGGTCGCGCCAGCGCAGCCGCGACAGCCAGGCCGAGAGGTCGGGCCGCGTCCGCGCCCCGGCCCCGTCCGCCGCGCCACCGTGCCCCGCGCCCCCGGCCCCCGCGCCACCGTGCCCCGCGCCCGGGCGCGCCGCCCCGGGCGGGCTGACGGCATGGACCCCGAGCCCCGCCAGCGCGGCCCAGAGCAGCGCCGGCGCGCCCTCGGCCGCCACCACGCGGCGCAACCGGTCGGGGCGCACATGGCTCATGTCCGGCGCCGCCCGCCCCGGGCCGACGACCACCAGGTCCGGGCCGAAGCGCGCGCGCAGCGACGGCTCCAGCGCCTCCGGCCGCTCGCCGGGAGAGAGCAGCAGGACGGTCTCGGCCTCCACCGCGTCATGGCGCACGGCGGGCCAGAACAGCCGCTCGGCCCGGATCGCCCCGGGGTCCGGCAAGGGACCCGGCCGCGCGCCGCCGTCGGCGAAGCAGATCGCCGGATGGCCCGGCAGCGCGGGCGCGAGGCAGGCCGGCAGGAAAAGCCCCGGCGCGGGCGCCTCGGACCAGGCGGCCGCACGGGGGCGCCGGGGCCGCCCCGCCCCGGCCGCCAGCGCGGTCCAGCCAAGGCCGCCGCGCCTGTCCTCCGCCCTGCCCGTCACCGCGCTCCCTTCCCTTGCGCCCCGCGGCGGGAGGGGGTCCCGTCACGGGGCGTCGTCCGCCCGGGCGATCTGCGCCCACAAGGTCTTGCCCGCGCGGACCAGCGCCGCGCGCCGCCAGAGCGGCGGCGACAGCGCCACCGTCAGCGCCCCGGCCAGCGTCACGCAAGCCCGCCCGGGCCGCCCGCGCCCCAGCGGGCCGTCATGCCCGAGGCTGCGGCTGCGCGGATGGGCGCCGCCGAGATGCGCGGCGAAGAAGGCCGCGCGCTCGGCCTCGAGATCCCGCCCGACCTTCGCCATGGCGGGGGCCAGCGCGCCGCCGAGGGGCCGCGCGTGGCGCATCGGCGCCGCATCAACGACGCCCACCGCGCGCGGGGGAAGCCCGCGCGCCCAGAGGTAATCGAGCCCCTTGGCGCCCGCCCGCCCCTCCATCATCGGCAAGCTCGCGCGCAGGACCTCCGGCGTCGCCAGCGGCGCCATCAACTCGACGAAATTGGTGTAGCGGACCGTGGTTAACAGATGCCGAACGGTGACGAAGTGCGAGAAGGCGCTGTCCGGCGTCAGCGCGGGTTGCGCGAGGGAAAGCTCCCGCGCGCGCGCGAGCGCGAGGAACCGCGCGACCGTCGCCGCATCCCCCTCGAGATCATCGTCCGGCATCCAGATTCGCGCGCGATGCTCCCACAATTCGGGCCGCGCGACGAAGAGGGCGTGCAGCGCCTCCCACTTGCCGCCGGGGGCGGGGACCACCTCCCCCTCGAACGCGGAGAGATCCGCAACCTCCTGGTATGGCGAGAGAACCAGGTCCCAGTCCCGCGCCGCGCGGGGCGTCTTGGCCCAGCCCGAAACCCGGTGATCGGCCCCGAGCCGCAGCACGACGAGGACCGGCGCGCTCAAATCCCGCTTCCCTTAACCGGTGCGAAACCAAACCGGTCCAGCATCCCCCCGACGCACATGGACGGGAGAACCCTGATGACGCGCATCTGCATCGCCGGCGCCGGTTTCAGCGGCGCGGTCATCGCGCGAAAACTGGCCGAGGCGGGCATCGCTTCGCTGGTCATCGACGAACGCTCCCATGTCGCGGGCAACTGCCATACCGAGCGGGACCCCCGGACGGGCGTGCTGGTGCACCGCTATGGCCCGCATATCTTCCACACCAGCGACGCCGAGGTCTGGGCCTATGTCAACCGCTTCGCCGAAATGGTTCCCTATGTGAACCGGGTGAAGGCGACGGTGCGCGGGCGGGTCTACTCGCTGCCGATCAACCTGCACACCATCAACCAGTTCTTCGGCACGGCGATGGGGCCCGAACAGGCGCGCCGCTTCCTCGCCGCCCGCGCGCGCACCGATATCGAGGACCCGCAGACCTTCGAGGAACAGGCCCTGCGCTTCGTGGGGAAGGAGATCTACCGCGCCTTCTTCGAGGGCTACACCCGCAAACAATGGGGCTGCGAGCCGTCCGAGCTGCCCGCCTCGATCCTCAAGCGGCTGCCGCTGCGCTTCAACTACGACGACAATTACTTCGACCACCGCTGGCAGGCGATGCCCCGCCATGGCTACACCGCGCTGATCGCGCGGATCCTCGACCACCCCCTGATCGAAACCCGCCTGCGCTGCCGCTACGAGGAGCTGGAGGAGGGCTTCGGCCACACCTTCTATTCCGGCCCCATCGACCGGTTCTTCAACTGGCGCGCCGGGCGGCTCGGCTACCGGACGCTGGATTTCGAGGCGGAGCGGGGCGAGGGCGACATGCAGGGCTGCGCGGTGATGAACCATCCGGACCGCGACACCCCCTGGACCCGGATCTCGGAGCACAAGCACTTCGCGCCCTGGGAGGCGGGGGAGATCACCGGCTCGATCCGCTTCCGCGAATACGCGCGCGCCTGCGGGGCGGACGACATCCCCTATTACCCGATCCGGCTGGTGGAGGAGAAAGCGATGCTGCGCCGCTACGAGGAGATGGCGGCCGAGGTTCCGGGCGTGACCTTCGTCGGGCGGCTCGGGACCTACAGCTATATCGACATGGACGTGACCATCCGCCGGGCGCTGGACGTGGCGGACGTCTACCTGGAGCGCCAGCGCGCGGCGGCCTGAACGGGCGCCCCGGGCCCGGGGACCGAAGCGGGGACGACGACGCGACGCGGCGGACCTGCGTCGAGCTACCGGCGGAAGGCGGCAGGCGGAGACCCGCGCGGCAGGGCGCGCGAGACGGCGCGGGTCGTCGCCGTGGAGGTGGTGAGTGGACGTCGTGAGAACGTGGGCGCAGGGTCGCGGGCGCCGCGCCGCCGGGGAGCCCTCCGGAGGGCGACGGACGGGACGGCGATGCGCCACCGGGGCGGGCGCGACGACGACGGGCGGAACCGCAACGCGCGCAACGGCGACGGACGCACCCGGACGGACGCACCCGGACGGACGCACCCGCGACGGCCGCAGCCGCGACGGGCAGGACGGCGGCGAACGGGACCGCGGCGGACGAGACTGCAAGCGGCGCGACGACGGCGGTCGGGACCGCGGCGGACGGCGCCGCGACAGACGCACCCGGACGGACGCACCCGCGACGGACGGAGCCGCGACGGGCAGGACGGCGGCGAACGGGACCGCGGCGGACGGGACGGCAAGCGGCGCGACGACGGCGGTCGGGACCGCGGCGGACGGGACGAACACGAACGGAGCCGCCACGATCAGAACCGCGACAGGCCGGACCGCGCCCCGCCGGCTGCGACGCAAGCGGCGTCCGGGGGCTGAACCAGGGCGCGGCACGGCCCGGCAGGGCGGCGGCGCGCCCCCACGCCCCAGCCCCCTCGCCGCAGCCCTCACGCACCAGCCCCACACCTCAGCCCCACCGCCTCAATCCCCCAGCAGCGCCTCCGCCCCGGCCCGCAGGTTCGCCCAGGCCGTGTCGAGCGCCGCCTCCGGCCGGGTCGTGTCGCCCGCCGCCCAGGCCATGAGCGACACGCCCATGCAGCGCAGCGCCAGCTCCGCGGCCATCATCCGCGCCCCCGGCGACATCCCGGGCGCGCGGGCCGCGAGCGCGCCCTCCACCTCCTCCGCATAGCGCCCCATCGCCTCGTCGAACAGCTGCCGGACCCGCGCGTCGCGGGTCTTCAGCGCATCAAGGCCCCGGATCACCTCCAGCTCGTCCTCGAGGTTGCGCAGATGCGCCGCCGCCAGCGCCCGCATGTCCGGCCCCGGCGGGCCCGAGCCGCCGCGCACCGCGGCCAGCGCCGCGTCCGGCAACGGGACCGGGGTCCCGATCACCGCCGCCTCCTTGTTCGGGAAGTAGTTGAAGAAGGTCCGCGGGCTCACCCCCGCCGCCCGCGCGATTCGCTCGGTGGTCACCGCGTCCAGCCCCTCCTCCCGCGCCAGGCGCAGCGTGGCGCGCTGAATGTCGCGGGCGGTCTGTTTTCGACGCCTTTCGCGCAGCGGGGTCTTGCCTTCGGCGCTCAACCGCTTACCTCCCGAAACTTGCAGACTGTGCAAACTTTGCACGGATCGCATTTCCAGCACAAGCCACCCTTTCAAGGCGAGTTGAACATGCACACTTCGGTCCTGGCCATCGCACGGGGCGCCCGCGGCGCCGCGCTCGGCCTCGCGCTCATCGCCGCCGTTCCCGCCGCGGCGCAGGAGGGCGGGCCGCCGCCCGCCCAGGTCGGCACGGTCGCGCTCGAGCGCACCGCCGCCCCCATGGTCGTCACCCTGCCCGGCCGCGCCGTGGCCTATCAGCAGGTCGAGATCCGCCCCCGCGCCGGCGGCGTGATCGAGGAGATCCTCTACACCCCCGGCGCCCGCGTCACCGCGGGCACGCCGCTGTTCCGCCTCGACGACGCGGCCCTGCGCGCCGCCGCCGCCGCCGCCGCCGCCGAGCTCGCCACCGCCGAGGCGGCGCTGTCCGAGGCGCAATCCTCCTACAACCGCGCGCAGAAGCTCGAGGGATCGGGCTATTCCGAGGCGCAGGTCGAAAGCGTGCGAACCACCCTGGCGCAGGCGCAGGCCGCCGCCGACGGGGCGCGCGCCGCGCTCGACTTCGCGCAGACCGAGCTGTCCTGGGCGGTGATCCGCAGCCCCATCGACGGGGTGGTCGAGGTGGCCGACGTCTCGGTCGGCGACCTCGCGACCGCGGCCCAGGCCGACCCGCTGACCATCGTCACCCGGCTCGACCCGATCGATGTCGACATGCTCGAGACCTCGGCCCGGATGCTGTCGATCCGCCGCCAGATGGATGACGGGCTGCTGAAGATGTCCGACACGCTCGAGGCGTCGCTGACGCTCGAGGACGGGCGCACCTACCAGGCCACGGGCCGCATGGTCACCCCGGCCGCGACCGTCTCCACCTCCACCGGCGCGTTCCAGGTGCGGTTCCGCTTCGACAATCCCGACCGGCGGATCCTGCCGGGCATGTTCCTGCGCGGCGTCGTGCGGCTGGGCGAGGTCGAGGCCTTCCTCGTGCCCCAGCGCGCGGCCCAGCGTGACAAGGCGGGGCGGCTGTCGGTGCTGATCGCGAAGGACGGCGTGGCCGAGCGGGTCGAGATCGAGGAGACGGGCGTGCACGACAACGCCTGGATCGTCCCCGAGGGCCTCTCGGAAGGCGACATGCTGATCGTCGACGGCCTGAAATCGCTGCGCGCGGGGGCGAAGGTCGCCCCGGTTCCGGCGACGGTGGGCGCCAACGGGCTGGTGCGCGACCTCGGCCAGGACGGGAACTGATCCGATGGCGCATTTCTTCATCCACCGCCCCGTCTTCGCCTGGGTGCTGGCCATCGTGGTGATGCTGGCGGGCGCCTTCGGGCTCAACTCGCTCGCCATCTCCCAGTACCCGGACATCGCGCCGACCACGGTGCGCATCTCGGCCACCTATCCCGGCGCCTCCGCCGAGACGGTGGAGAATTCCGTGACCACGCTGATCGAGGACGGGATGACCGGCCTCGACGGCATGACCTACATGACCTCCTCCTCCTCCGAGGGGTCGGCCACGGTCACGCTGACCTTCGACGACACGATCGACCCGGACATGGCCCAGGTCCGGGTGCAGAACAAGCTGCAGCTGGTGCAGTCGCGCCTGCCGACCGCGGTGACGCAGCAGGGGGTGAACGTCACCCGCTCGACCTCCTCGATCCTGCTGGTGGGCGCGCTGGTGTCGCGCGACGGGTCCTATTCGACGGCCGAGCTCGGCGACATCCTCAGCTCCACGCTCGAGGACCCGGTGCAGCGCACCGAGGGCGTCGGCTCGGTGCGCATCTTCGGCACCGAATACGCCATGCGCATCTGGCTCGATCCCGCCCGGCTGTTCCAGTACCAGCTGACGCCCACGGACGTGACCGCGGCGGTCTCGGCGCAGAACACCAACGTCACCGTCGGCTCGCTCGGCGCCCAGCCGGCGGTCCACGGCCAGCAGATCAGCGTCTCGCTCTCGGCCCAGTCGCAGCTGTCGACCGTGCGCGATTTCGAGCGGATCCTGCTCAAGACCACCGCCGACGGCGCCTCCGTCTACCTCGCCGACGTGGCGCGGGTGGAGCTGGGCCAGGAGACTTACGGCCAGATGAACCGCTGGAGCCGGATGCCCGCGGCGGGCTTCGGCGTGAACCTCGCCACCGGCGCCAACGCGGTGGAGACGGCCGAGCGGGTGAAGACGGTGATCGCGGGGCTGGAATCGGCGCTGCCGCCGGGGGTCGAGGTGCAGTACCCCTATGACACCTCGCCCTTCGTCGAGCAGTCGATCAACCAAGTTTACCACACGCTGTTCGAGGCGGTCGGCCTCGTGTTCCTCGTGATCCTGCTGTTCCTGCAGAGCTGGCGCGCGACGCTGATCCCCACCATCGCGGTGCCGGTGGTGCTGCTGGGCACGTTCGGCGTGCTCGCCGCCTTCGACATGTCGATCAACACGCTGACCATGTTCGCGCTGGTCCTCGCCATCGGCCTTCTGGTCGACGACGCCATCGTGGTGGTGGAGAACGTCGAGCGGGTGATGGAGGAGGACGGGCTGGACCCGGTGGCGGCGACCGAGAAGAGCATGACCGAGATCTCCTCGGCCCTGGTCGGCATCGTGCTGGTCCTCTCGGCCGTGTTCCTGCCGATGGCCTTCATGACCGGCTCGACCGGGATCATCTACCGGCAGTTCTCGGTCACCATCATCTCGGCCATGGTGCTGTCGCTGTTCGTCGCGCTGATCCTGACGCCCGCGCTCTGCGCCCAGCTGCTGAGGCCCGGCCACGGCGCCCCGCGCTTCGCGCCGCTGCGCTGGTTCAACGGCGGGCTCGACCGGCTGACGAACGGCTATGGCGGCGGCGTGCGGCGGATGTCGCGCCGCCCCGCGCGGATGATCCTGGTGCTCGGCCTCGTCGGCATCGGCGCCTGGCAGGTCTATGACCGGCTGCCCTCGGCCTTCCTGCCCTCCGAGGACCAGGGCGTGCTGATGGCGATGGTGGAGCTTCCGCGCCAGGCGGTGACCGCCCAGACGGACGAGGCGGTGCAGCGCATCGAGGATCACATGCTGGCCCAGCCGGCGGTGGAATCGGTGTTCGCCGCGGTGGGGTTCAGCTTCGCCGGGTCGGGGCAGAACTACGCCATGCTGTTCGTGAAGCTCAAACCGTTCGAGGAGCGCAGCGCCCCGGGCATGGACGCCGCCTCGGTCGCCGCCGCGGCCAACGGCGCCTTCTGGGGCAACCGCTTCGGGCAGGTGTTCTTCCTGCAGCCGCCGGCGATCCCGGGGCTCGGCACCTCCTCGGGCTTCACCATGCAGCTGGTCGACCAGGGCGGGAACGGGGTCGAGGCGCTGAAGGAGGCCGCCGACACCCTGATCGCGCAGGCGACCGAGGGCGGGCGGGTGACCAGCCTGCGCGGGTCCAGCGACGTGACCGAACCGTCGCTGCGCCTCGACATCGACCAGCCCAAGGCCGAGGCGCTCGGCCTGTCCCTGCCCGAGGTCAACGCCTTGCTGGCCACCGTCTTCGCGGGGTCCTACGTCAACGACTTCCCGCTCGGGGCCGACCTGCGGCAGGTGATCGTGCAGGGCGACGCCCCCTTCCGGATGCAGCCCGCGGACATCGAGGGCTGGCACGCGCGCAACGCGTCGGGCGAGATGGTCCCCCTCGGGGCCGTCATCACCCGCGAATGGGACAGCACCTCGGCCAGCCTGTCGCGCTATGGCGGCACGCGGGCCATGGAGATCTCGGGCTCGGCCGTCCAGGGCGTGTCCTCGGGCGACGCGATGGAGGAGATGGAGGCGCTGGTGGCCGAGCTTCCGGGCGGCTACGGCGTCGCCTGGACCGGGCTGTCCTACCAGGAGCGGCTGTCGGGCGACCAGGAGCCGCTGCTCTACACCCTCTCGGCGCTGGTGGTGTTCCTGTGCCTCGCCGCCCTTTACGAGAGCTGGAGCGTGCCCTTCGCGGTCATGCTCTCGGTGCCGGTGGGCATCCTCGGGGCGATGCTGGCGACGATGTGGTTCGACCAGTCGAACGACGTCTATTTCAAGGTCGGCCTGCTCACGACCATCGGCCTCGCAGCGCGCAACGCGATCCTGATCGTGGAGTTCGCCGAGACGCTGCGGGCCGAGGGCAAGGCGCTGGTCGAAGCGACGGTCGAGGCCGCGCGCCAGCGGCTGCGCCCGATCCTGATGACCTCGCTCGCCTTCGGCTTCGGCATCCTGCCGCTCGCCCTCGCCTCGGGCGCGGGCGCGAACGCCCAGCACTCGATCGGCATCGGCATGCTGGGCGGGATCATCTTCTCCACCCTGTTCGGGATCGTCATGGTGCCCATCCTCTATGTCGCGGTGATCGCCGCCGTCTCCCGTATCCGTCCCGCCAGGAAGGAAGCCCGCGCATGATCGCCGTCACGTTCCCCCGTCCCCCCCGCCTCGCACGGCGGGGGGCGGCGCTGGCCGCCCTCGCCCTCGCCGCCGGCTGCACCACGGTGGGGCCCGATTACATCCGCCCCGAGGCGCCGCTGACCGCCCGCTTCGCCGCCGCGGACGCCCCGCCCCAGGGCGCCGAGGCCCCCGCCCCCCTCGGCGCCGTGGCGCAGGAAGAATGGTGGGACGCCTATCGCGACCCGATCCTGTCCGAGCTGACCGCCCGCGGGCTGGCGCAGGACCTCTCGACCCAGGCCGCCGCGGCGCGGATCCGGCGGGCCGAGGCGGCGCTGCGCCGGGCCGGGGGCCCCGCGCCCTGGTCCGGCGACCTGACCGCCGGCTGGACCGCCTCGGGCGGCGAGGGCTATGCGGACGAGGCGTCGGCCGGCGGCCTCGGCGCCGCCCTCGTCATCGACCTGTTCGGCGGGCTGGAGCGCGCCCGGCAGGGGGCCGAGGCCGACCTCGCCTCGGCCCGCGCGGCCGAGGAGACCGCGCGCCTCGCCTGGGCCGCCGCCCTCGTCGCCGCCTATTCCGATGCGCGCTACAACCAGGAGGCGCTGGCCCTGACCCGCCAGACCATCGCCGCGCGCGAGGAGACGACCGAGATCACCCGCCGCCAGCGCGCGGCGGGCGCGGCCACGGAATACGAGCTGGCCGAGATCGAGGCGCTTCTGGCCAATGCCCGCGCCGCCGCGCCGGGCTATGCCGCGGGGTTCGAGGCCAATGTCTTCGCCATCGCGACGCTGCTGGCCGAGCCCGCGCGGCCGCTGATGGCGCGGATGCAAAAGGGGGCGCCGCTGCTGCGCATCCCCGAGACGCCCGCCTCGGGGGTTCCCGCCGACCTGCTGCGCAACCGCCCCGACGTGCGCGGCGCCGAGGCCGACCTCGCCTCGGCCGTCGCCGCGGCGGGGGTGGCGGAGGCGGCGCTCTACCCCTCGCTCACCCTCTCGGGCGAAATCACCCTCTCGACCTCCGGCCAGGGCTGGAGCTTCGGCCCGGCGCTGCGCCTGCCCGTGTTCAACCAGCCCGCGCTCAGGGCCGAGCGGGACGGCGCGCTGGCGGCGGTCGAGGCGGCGAAGCTGGAGTGGCAGGCCTCGGTGCTCTCGGCGGTGGAGGACGTGCAGATCGCGCAATCCGCCCTGTCGCGCGGGCGCCAGCGGGCCGCGGCGCTGCGGACCGCGGCGCGGGGCTATGACCGGGCGCTTCGCCTGGCGCGGGAGAATTACCGCTCCGGCGCGATCAGCCTGCTGGACCTCCTGGACACCGACCGCAACGCGGCGGCCGCGCGGATCAGCGCCGCCTCGGCGGCGAACGAGGCGGCCAAGGCCTGGGCGACGCTCAAGATCGCCACCGGCGCGGGCGCCGGGGCGGGCGCGGGCGGCTGAGCCCAGGCGGCCGAAAGGGAAAGGGGGGCGTCGCGGCCCCCCTTTTTCGTCAGAAGATGTCGAGGGCCAGCGGCAGGGCCGAGAGCGGCTCGGCCCCCGTCATCGTCACCACGGACGTGCGCCCCAGCGTCATCGCGCAGCCCGAGTCGCTGTCCATCAGGATCATGTGCAGGAAGAACACCATCCCCGGCGCCATCAGCGTCGGGGCGTTCTCGTAGAACATCTCCCGCTCCATCCACGACGGCGCATAGCGCGCGCCGAGGCTGTACCCGCAGGCGTTGAGCCGATGCGCCGACAGCCCGCGCGCGTCCAGCACCCTTGCGTGCTCGGCGAAGACCTCGCCCATCGGCCGCCCGGGCTGCAGCGCCGCCTCGCAGGCCTCCAGCGCCTCCACCGCCGCCTCGTGCATCCGCAGATGGGGGTCCTGAGGCTTGCCCACGATGGCGGTGCGCATCATCGCGGCGTGGTACTGGGCCGAGGTGCCCGCCCATTCCACCGTCAGCTGGTCCTGCGCCTGCAGGTGCCGCCGCCCGGCCTGCGCCCGGCACAGCAGCGCGTGGTTCCCGGAGCCGAGGATCGGCGGGTTGCCCGAATAGCCGCCGCCAAGCTCATAGATCCGGCCCTCGAGGGCGGCGAGGATGTCGCCCTCATAGGCCCCGTGGCGGATCAGCGGCGCCGCCTCGCGCCAGGCGCTGTCCGCCGTTTCCGCCGCCCGGCGCACATGGGCCAGCTCCGCCTCGGACTTCACCAGCCGCAAGGGGCCCACCAGGTCGTCGGCGGGGACCAGCTCGGCCTTCCCGGCCAGCCGCGCCGCCACCAGCCCGCCGTTGAGCGCGGTCAGGCCATGGGTGTCGATCTCCCACCCCAGCCGCTTGCCGGAGAGGCCCAGGTCCTGGAGCATCTCCCACAGATCCTCGGTCGGGTCCTTGCCCGCCCCGTCCTTCCACACGCGGATGTCCTGCAGGGTCGAGGTCAGCTGCGCCTGCCGCAAATCGGCCGAGCGGGTGAGCAGCGCGGTGCGCTCGGGCGTCACCACCAGGCACTGGAAGAAGCAGTAGCCGAAGGTGTCGTAGCCGGTCAGCCAGTACTGGCTTTCGGGCGCGAAGAGCAGCAGGCCCCCGAGGCCCCGCCGCTCCATCTGCGCGCGCACGGCCGAGAGGCGGGCGGCGTATTCGGCGTCGGAGAAGTGCAGCATCAGGCGTATCCCGGCAGCGCGATGCACGAGGCCTGGCGGCCATAGTCGCGCTCGTTGAAATGGGTGGCGCGGCGGAAGGAGAAGAACCGGCCCTTGTCCTCGTAGGTGCAGCGGCGCACCCAGCCGCAGCCGTCCACCCCCGCTTCGCGCAGCCGGTGCAGGCAGAAGGCGGGCAGGTCGAACACGTATTTGCCCCGCGGGCCCATGGCGAAGAAGCGGCTGTGCTCGTGATCCTCGGCCATGAAGGCGTCGAGGAATTCCTCCCCGACCTCGTAGGCGCGCTGGGAGATGCAGGGCCCGACCTCGGCCTCGATCCGGTCGGGGCGGGCGCCGAGGGCGCGCATGGCGTTGATGGTTTCCTCGAGCACGCCGCCCAGCGCCCCGCGCCAGCCGGCATGGGCGGCGCCGATCACCTTGGCGACCGGGTCGTGGAACAGCACCGGCGCGCAATCGGCGGTGAGGATGCACAGCGCCAGCCCGCCGCGGTCGGTGACCATGGCGTCGGCCTCGGGGCGGTCCGCGGCGGACCACGGCTCCTCGACGATCACCGCCTTCGCCGAATGCACCTGGCGGCAGGTCAGCAGCTTGCCGGGCAGCACCCCCATGGCCTCGGCCACGCGGGCGCGGTTCTCCGCGACCGCCTCGGGGTCGTCATCCGAGCCGGGACCGCAGTTGAGCGTGCCGTAGATGGATTTCGAGACGCCCCCTTCGCGGGTGAAGAAGCCGTGTCGGACGTCTTCGAGCCAGTCTGTGGGGATGGTGGGCAGGGACATGAAGGCAAGGCTCCGGCGGTCGGGTGAGGGGAGCCGCAGCGTGGCAAGACCGCGCCCGGGGGGCAAGGGAAAGCGCGGGGGGCCGGGCCCCGCGCGGCGCGGCGTCGGGGCGCATGGGGGCGGCTTGCGTCGGGGCGCCGCGGGCGCCGGGGGACGGGCGCGGCTGTGCAAGGCATGGGGGAAGGGCGCGCACGTGCGAGGATGGGGGAAGGCCGCGGCTGCGGCCGGGCGGGCGGGCCGCCGCCGCGCGGCGCGCAGCGACGCAAGGCGCGGTCCGCGCGCGCCCCCGCCGGAATCCCGCCGCCGCGCCGACCGGCGCGCGGAACGGCGCCCGGGGCGCAGGGTCCGCCCGCTCGATGGGGGCCAGGGCCCCCGATCGCGGCCGGAGGCGGCGTCCCGCCGCCCGCGCCCGGCCCGCCTGCCGCGCACAAGACCCCGAACGGCGCCCCTGCCCCGCGCCGCCCCGCCCGGTTGACACGCAGGCCCCCGCCGGGGACGCTCCGCCACCGCCATTTCCGCCGCCGCCGGGCGCCCTATATTGCACCGCACAGGATCACCGGCGCCCCGCGCCCAACCCGGCGCCCAACCCGGCGCCCCGCCCGACCGGGCCGCCGCCGCCCACACGCCCGCCCCCAACGCCCGCCGCCGCCCCGCCGCGCCGCGCCGCCGCCACTCGCCGGAGCCCCCATGCTCGCCATCCCCTTCCCCAACGTCGACCCGGTGCTGCTCAGCGTCGATCTCTTCGGCGCCACCCTGTCGCTGCGCTGGTACGCGCTGGCCTATATCGTCGGCCTCGTCCTCGCCTGGCGCTATGTCCGGTCGCTGATGAAGCGCCCCGCGATCTGGCCCGGAAACGCCGCGCCGATGACCCCGGACCAGCCCGAGGACCTGCTCACCTGGATGGTGCTCGGCGTCATCCTCGGCGGGCGGCTCGGCTTCGTGCTGTTCTACCAACCCGGCCATTACCTCGCGAACCCGGGGGAGATCCTGCAGGTCTGGAACGGGGGCATGTCCTTCCATGGCGGCTTCCTCGGCGTCGTCCTCGGGGTCATCGGGTATTGCCGCTTCAACCGCCTGCCTCTGCTGCAGGTCGGCGACGCGGTGGCCATGGCGGCCCCCATCGGGCTGCTCCTCGGCCGCCTCGCCAATTTCATCAACGCCGAGCTCTGGGGCCGCACCACGGACGTGCCCTGGGCCGTCATCTTCCCCAATGCCGGGGACCTGCCCCGCCACCCCTCGCAGCTCTACGAGGCGCTGTTCGAAGGCGCGCTCCTGTTCCTGGCGATGTGGTGGATGGGAACCCGCAAGGACGCGCTGAAACGCCCCGGAACCCTCATCGGCGTGTTCCTGATCGGCTACGGCGCCGCCCGCGCCTTCGTCGAGCTGTTCCGCCAGCCCGACGCCTTCTTCCAGGGCCCGGGCAACCCGCTCGGCCACGCGCTGCAATTCACCGAGACGCTGGGCCTGACCATGGGCCAGATCCTGTCCCTGCCGATGATCGCCGCCGGGATCGCCTTCATCGCCCTCGCCCGCAGGCCCGAACCGGAGGCCGAGGGATGAGCGCGCTCCTCCCCATCCTCCTGCGCCGGATCGAGCAGTCCGGGCCGATGCCGCTGTCGGAATACATGGCCCTCTGCCTCGGCCACCCCGAGCATGGCTACTACACCTCCCGCGACCCGCTCGGCGCCGCCGGGGATTTCACCACGGCGCCCGAAATCTCCCAGATGTTCGGCGAACTCCTCGGCCTCTGGCTGGCGCAGGCCTGGATGGACCAGGGCGCCCCGCGGGGCGTCTATGCCGAGCTCGGGCCGGGCCGCGGCACGCTCTCGGCGGACGCTCTCCGCGCCGCCTCCCGCGTCCCCGGCCTCGCCGAGGCGCTCGGCCGCCCGCAGCTTGTCGACATCTCCCCCGTCCTGCGCGCCCGCCAGGCCGAGGCGCTGGCCGGGCGCGACCCCGAATGGCGGGACCGGGTCGAGGACCTGCCCGACGGCCCGCTGTTCCTGCTGGCCAACGAGTTCTTCGACGCCCTGCCGATCCGCCAGTACCAGAAGCGCGGCGGGCGGTGGCGCGAGCGGGTGGTGACGGCGAAGGACGGCAAGCTGGCGCTGGCGCTCGGGCCGCTGGCGAAGGCCGACGACCTGCCCGCCCACGCCCCCGAGGGCGCCCTGCGCGAACACTCCCCGGCCTGCGAGGCCGTGGCGGCGCAGATCGGCGCCCGCCTCGCCGCCCATGGCGGCGCGGCGCTGATCGTCGATTACGGCTATCCCGCCCAGCCGCTTTCGGGCGGCGACACCTTCCAGGCCATGCGCGGCCACGCCTACACCGACCCGTATGAGGCGCCGGGCGAGGCGGACCTGACCGCCCATGTCGACTTCGCCGCTATCGCGAAGGCGGCGGAAGCGGCGGGCGCCAAGGCCTGGCCGCTGATGACCCAGGGCGCGCTGCTGGAGACGCTGGGGATCACCGCCCGCGCCCAGGCGCTGGCCGCCCGCGGCGACGCCGAGGCGGTGGCCGCCGCCCACCGCCGCCTCTGCCACCCCGAGGAGATGGGCACGCTGTTCAAGGCCCTCGCGCTCACCGGCCCGGACGCGCCCCCGCCGCCGGGCTTCGGCTGAGGGAGGGCGCGAAAAGGGGGTCCGGCCCCGGCCCCGCGCCGCTCAGGCCAGCCCCTCGGCCCAGGCGATCCAGGCCCGCGCCCCGGGCGGCGGATCGGCCAGCAGCGCGGCGCATTCCTGCGCCACCGCCTCGGCGATGTTGGCCTCGTTGATCTCCATGATGAGCGTGGACCAGCCCATGCCGTCATCCACCACGTCGGTCATCGCCCAATAGAGGCTCAGCGCCCGCCACAGCCACGCGCCCGCTGGGCCGTCCGCCTCGTGGAACGCGATGGCGATGTCGTAGATCTTGCGCAGCGCGAGGTAGTCGTCCCCCGGCCCCCGCTGCACCGGCAGAAGGGCGAGCACGCGCAGCACGGCGCCGGTTGCGGGCGAGCGGTCCGCCGGCGCCCCGAGCGCCTGCAGAACCGCCTCGACCAGCGCGTGCCGCTCGGACGGCGCGGCCCCGGCCCAGCGGCCCGCCAGCGCGCCGAGCGCGTCGGGCGGCGTCTCCAGCGCTGTGAGCGCGTCCCAGGCGAAAGCCTCCGCCGCGTCGCCGTCCACGTCGCACAGATTCTCGCCCGCCACGCACAGGGCGGCGCGGGAGAGCGGCGCGCTCACCCCTCCACCATCTCCGCCGCCCGGCGCAGGTCGACAGAGACCAGCTGGCTCACCCCCTGTTCCTGCATCGTCACGCCGAACAGCCGGTCCATGCGCGACATGGTCAGCGCGTGGTGGGTGATGATCAGGAAACGGGTCGAGGTCCGCCGGGTCATCTCGTCCAGCAGGTCGCAGAACCGCGTCACGTTGGCGTCGTCGAGCGGTGCGTCCACCTCATCCAGCACGCAGATCGGGGCGGGGTTGGCCAGGAACACCGCGAAGATCAGCGACAGCGCGGTCAGCGTCTGCTCGCCGCCCGACATCAGCGACAGCGAGGTCAGGCGCTTGCCCGGCGGCATGGCCATGATCTCCAGCCCCGCATCCAGCGGATCGTCGCTTTCCACCAGCTCCAGCGAGGCTTCGCCGCCGCCGAAGAGATGGGTGAAGAGCGTCGCGAAGCTGCCCTTCACCTCCTCGAACGCGGCCAGAAGGCGGGCGCGGCCCTCGGAGTTCAGCTCCGCCACGCCCTTCCTGAGCCGCGCGATGGCTTCCTCGAGGTCGTCCTTCTCGGAGGCGAGCTCGTCGCGTTCCGCCTGCACCTCGGCGGCGTCTTCCTCGGCGCGCAGGTTGACCGCGCCCATGGCGTCGCGGCGGCGGCGCAGGTCGATGATCGACAGTTCGGTGGCCTGGAGGGTGGGGGGCGTCTCGGCCTCCTCGCCCGTCACCTTGAGCGTGTCGGCAAGCGCATCCGGCCCGGCGCCGGTCTCTTCCTCGACCCGCTGGGCGGCCTCGGCGGCGCGGGCGGCGGCGGCCTCGTTCACCGCCTCGGCGCGGGCGCGGGCCTCGCGCCGCGCGCTCGCCTCGCGCTCGGCGTCGCGGGCGGCGGCGTCGGCGGCGCGCAGGGCGGCCTCGGCGGCGGACAGCGCCTCGCCCGCCTCGCGCGCGCGGATCTCTCCTTGCGCGATGCGGCCCACCAGGGCGTCGCGTTCGCGGGCCAGCGTCTCCGGCGCCTCGCGGGCCACGGTCAGCTCGTCCTCGGACCGCTCGATCCGCCCCTGCAGGTCCGACAGCCGCGCGGCGGCGCTTTCCTGGCGTTTCAGCCAGCCTGCGCGTTCCTTGCCGATATCGGAGAGGCGGCGGGCGCGCGCCTCGCCCTCGCGCCGGATCTCGTCGGCATGGGAGCGGGCGGACATCAGCCCCTGGCGCGATTCCGCGAGCGCGTGGCGGGATTCTTCCAGCCGCGCCTGCGCTTCGCCGAGGTCTTCGAGGTCATCGACCGCGCGCCGGGCTTCTTCAAGCGCGCCGCGGGCGGCGGCGGCTTCCTCGCGCCGCGCATCGAGCGCATGGCGCTGGGCTTCGAGCCGCCCGCGGCGCAGGTCGAGTTCCGAGTCCGCCCGGGCGCGGGCGCGCTGGGTCTCGGTCTGGCGCCGGTCGGCGTCGCGGCGGGCGGCGCGGGCCTGGGTTTCGGCGTCGGTGGCCGCCGACAGGGTCGCCTTCGCCTCCTCATGCGCCTCGGCGGCGGCCTCTTCCGCGGCCTCGGCCTCGTACAATTGCTCGTCCAGCGCATCGAGGCGGTTCTTCTGTTGCAGGCGCAGGGCGGCGGCGGAGGGCGCGTCCTCGGCCGAGACCCGGAACCCGTCCCAGCGCCACAGGTCCCCGTCGCGCGACACCAGCCGCATCCCGGGGCCGAGCGCCGCCTGCGCCGCATCCCCCGCCGCGCGGTCGATGACGGCGGTGCGCGCCAGGCGCCGGGCGAGGGCGGCGGGCGCATCCACATGGTCCGACAGCGGCGCCGCCCCCGCGGGCCAGTCCCCCGGCCCGGGCAGCGCGCCGAGGGCGGACCACCCGGTCGCACCGCTTTCCCCGTCCTTCAACTCCCGTGCGCGCAGGTCGTCCCCGAGCGCGGCGCCGAGCGCGGCCTCATAGCCCGGTTCGGCCCGCACCTGGTCGAGGAGCTGCCCCGCCGCCGACCGGTCCCGGTCCAGCAGCTTGCGCAGCGCATCCGCCTCGGCCCGCAGCGCACGCGCCTCGCCCTGCGCGGCGGCGCGGGCGGCGCGGCCCTCGGACTCGGCGGCCTGGGCGGCGGCGCGCTCCGCCTCGGCGGCGGCCAGCGCGTCTTCGGTGGCGGCGGAGTAGATCTCCGCCTCCTCCGCCTCTTCCTCGGCGCGGGCGAGCGTGGTTTCGGCGGCGGCGATCTCGCCCACCAGCGCATCCACCTGCGCCTCGGTGCGGGCGGCCTCGGCGGCCGCGCGCTCGGCGGCGGTCTCGGTCTCGGACACCCGGCGTTCGACCGACTGGCGGCGGGCCTGGAGGCGGGCGTAATCGGCGGACAAGCGATCCACGGCGGCCTCGCGGTCGCGCAGGATCTCCCCCGCCTCGCGGGCGGCCTCCTCGGCCAGCGCCTTGCGCGCGTCGTGGCCGGCATGGGCGTCGCGCAGCTGGGTCTCCTCCCAGTCCAGCTGCTCCTGCATCTCGTCGGCGTCGCGGTTCAGGGACCCCTCGCGTTCGAGGTCCTTGTTCAGCTGGTTGATGCGGCCCTCGAGGCGCTGGATGTCGGCATGGGCCTGGCGGTCGCGCTCCTCCACCCGCTCGCGCTCGGCCAGCAGCTTCTGGATCACGGCGCGGGCGATGCCGTCTTCTTCGCGCAGGTCCGGCAGCGCCTCTTCCGCGGCCTCGCGCGCAGCCGCCGTCTCCTGCGTCGCGGCCTGGGCGCGGGAGGCGGCGGCGGCGGCCTCTTCCAGCGCCGCCCTCGCGGCTTCGGCCTCGGACGCCGCCTCACGCCAGCGCAGCCACAGCAGCATGGATTCGGCGCGGCGCAGCTCGGACGCGATCTCCCGGTACTTGGCCGCCTGCCTGGCCTGGCGGGCCAACGCGCCGAGTTGCCCGTCGAGCTGCTCGATCACGTCCGTGACGCGCTCGAGGTTCTGTTCCGACTGGCCGAGCTTCAGCTCCGCCTCGTGCCGCCGCTGGTAGAGGCCGCCGATGCCCGCGGCTTCCTCCAGGATCGCGCGGCGGGCCTTGGGGCGGGCGTTGACCAGCTCCGAGATCATGCCCTGCCGCACCAGCGCCGGGGAATGCGCCCCCGTGGCGGCGTCGGCGAACAGCATCTTGACGTCGCGGGCCCGCACCTCCTTGCCATTGGCGCGGTAGGCGGACCCGGCCTCGCGGGTGATGCGGCGGACGATCTCGATGCTGTCGGAGGTCGGGAAGACAGGCGGCGCCTGGTGGGTGCGGTCGTCAAGGTGCAGCGCCACTTCGGCGAAGCGCTTGGCGGGGCGGCTGGCGGCGCCGGCGAAGATCACGTCCTCCATGCCTGCGCCGCGCATGGCCTTGGCCGACGTCTCCCCCATCACCCAGCGCAGGGCTTCGAGCAGGTTGGACTTGCCGCAGCCATTGGGCCCGACCACGCCGGTCAGCCCCGGTTCGATGACCAGTTCCGTGGGGTCGACGAAGCTTTTGAAGCCCTGGAGGCGGAGCTTGACGAACTGCATGGGCGGGGCGGGATCCGGGGTTGAGGCGCGCGTGCGGAATGGTCCGGGACGGCGGGGTCCGAGTCAAGCCGCAGGGCGGCCCATATGGGGGCGCTGGGGGCAGTTGTCCACAGGATATGGGGGCGGCTGGGGATGAAATGGCCTTGCGTCACCCCGGCGGCGCCGCGGGGTCGCCCGGCGCGGCGGGCGCGAGGCGCCCGGCATAGCGCACCATCAGCCCGCCGGTGATCGGCGCGCGCAGCGCCACGTCGAAATGGAACGCCCCGTCCGCCGCGTATTCGCGCGCCTCGGAGCCCGGCAGCAGCGCCCGCGGCAGCCGCAGCGGCCCCAGCCGCCCCGCCGTCACCGGGAAGTGCAGCGCGCCGTCCTGCACCCGCAGCCCGATGGTGAAGCTGAACGGCCCGAAGCGTTCCCGCAGACCATCGGGCGCGAGCGAGAGGCGCGAGCGGAAGCGGCGGGCGCCGAAGCGGCGCTCCCAGGTCTCGCCCCCGGGATCGGCCCGCTTGCTCACCTCGACCGCCACGTCCCCGGCCGCCGCGGGGAAGCCGAAGAGCGCGCACAGAAGCCGCGGCCAGGCGCCCCGGCCCCGCTCGACCCGGCAGCGGCCCGTCCAGCGCGCGGTGTCGGCGGTGCGGTGCGTGGCCTGCACCGCCTCGGGCAAGGCAGCGAAATCCGCGCCCAGCGCGCGGGGGAAGAGGGGGGCGCGGGGGGCGGCGCTCCGCTCGGTCCGCACCCGCAGGTCGGCCATGGCGGCCTCGGCCTCCTCCAGCGTGATCGCCTCCAGCGCCGGGCGCGCGCCCGGAGGCGGCGCGGCGCGGCGCAGCAGGGCCCGGGCGGGGACGGCGGGGATGTAGGGCCCGTCGCCGTCCTCGGCCAGCAGCCGCCAGGCGCGGACCTCCCCCGCCGTCGTCACCTGCACGGCCATGCCCCCGCGCCCGGTCCCGAACGGCGCCAGCGCGTCGGCGGCCAGCTTGAAGGCCCGCACCAGCGGCGGCCCGACCGGGATCGGCAGGGCCCGGCGCAGCAGCGCGAAGGCGAAGAGGCCGTAGCGCATCACCCCCAGCTCCAGCCCCGCGCGGAAGATCACCGCGCCCGCGCCGAAATGGGCCGGGAACAGGCGCTGGTCGGGGACGCCGATCATCCAGCCCTGGCGGGTCAGCCCGCCGGGCAGCGCGTACTCCGCGGGTGCGGACCAGCCCGGGGCCGTCTCCCACCGCCCGCCGCGCCACAGCGGCATCGGCCGCCCCGCCTGCGAAAGGATCGACTGCATCACCGACAGCCCCCGCGGCGCCCGGTTGCCGGGCAGGATCGCGCCGTCGATGACCAGCGGCGGGTCCTCGCCTGCCAGCGCCCGCACGGCGGCCGAGGACAGCGCGGGAACCGAGGACAGCCCCGAGACCACGCAGACCCCCGCCGCCCGCGCCTGCCCGTCCAGCGCCCCGATCCCGGCGCAGAACGCGGCGTCGTCGCACAGGTCGAGGTAATGCACCCCCGCGGCCATCGCCGCGCGGGCCAGCCGGTAGGGATCGGCGCCATAGGCCTGGAACGGGCCCGCGGCGTCCACGACCGCGTCCTCGCCCGCCAGCGCCGCGGCCAGCGCGGCGTCCGGCGCCGCCCGGTCCAGCGCCGCGGCGCGGCAGCCCAGCGGCGCCGCGCAGGCCCGCGCCTTCGCCAGGCTGCGGCCAGCGATGCAGACGTCATGCCCGTCCCGGACCAGCAGCTCGGCCAGCCGCGCGCCGAACACCCCGTAGCCGCCGAGCAGCAGGACCCTCATCCGCGCGCCCTCATCGCCCCGGCCTCATCGCCCCGCCCTCATCGCATCAACCGCTCCTGGAACGCCGGGTCGGGCAGCGCGCACATGTCCCCCCGCCCGAACAGCGCGTAGCGATTGCGCGCCACGCGGCGGTAGAGCCAGCCCCGCAGCGGCCGCGGCAGCGCCAGCAGCAGAACCGCCGCCCGCCCCGGGCCGCCGAAGCGCCGCGCGGCGTGGATCACCGCCTCGGCGTCCGCATGGGCGACGCCCGCGTCGAGGAACAGCCAGCTTTCGGGGTCCTCGGCCCGCAGCCCGTAATGGCGCAGCAGCGCGGCGCCCAGCGGCGATTGCACCGGGCAGATGCGCACCGTCCCGCTCCGGTCCATCCGGTGGATCATCCGCGCGCCCCAGCTGCACAGGGCGCAGGCCGCGTCCATCACCGCGATGGGCGCCGCGTCGTCGAAGGGCGGGATGGAAGGGTCGCGCCGGTAGGAGTAAGGGGCGGGCATGGGGGAACTATCGGGGGCGGCGGGCGGACGCGCAAGGCGCCGGGGGCGCGGCGGTTTCCGCCCGGCGTCGCCCCCCCCGATGAATGGGGGGGCGAGCCCCGCGCGCGCCACGCGCCCCCGGGGCGCGCAAGCCCCCGCCCGCGCCCGCGCCCGAGGCTCGGCGCTCGGCGCTCGGCGCTCGACAGGGGCGCCCGAATCCGGCTCAATGCGCGAAACAAAATTTCGCAGGAGGAAGCCGCAGATGTCCGACGCCCATATCGACCCCGAGCGCGCCCAGTTCGAGGCCTTCAAGGCCCTGCCCCGGGACCAGCCGATCGAGATGCTCAACCTCGTCGCCTTCCGGGCGGAGGCCGCGTATCCCGAGGGGCACGCGCTTCACGGCAAGGGCCTGACCGGGGCCGAGGCCTATGCCAATTACGGCAAGGACAGCGGCCCGGTGTTCCAGCGGCTGGGCGGAGAGATCATCTGGCGCGGGCGCATGGACTGCATGCTGATCGGGCCGGGGGACGAGGCCTGGGACGCCTGCTTCATCGCCCGCTATCCCGATGCGAAGGCGTTCCTGGCCATGGTCACCGACCCGGTCTACCAGCAGGCCGTGGTGCACCGGCAGGCGGCGGTGAAGACCTCCCGCCTCATCCGCTGCGCCCCGTCCGAGGGCGGGCCGGGCTTCGGCTGATAAAGGCCCACGCCAGCGCGGGATGGCGCAGGGGAGGGAGGCATGCATGCCTCCCTCCCCCGCACCCCCTCCCTCCGCATTATGGGCGAAGCGCCAAGACAACGGGGGGGTTCGAGGGGGCGAAGCCCCCTTCGAGCGGGGGCGGCGCACTGCGACGCCGGGGCGGCAGCCCCCGCCACCGGGGCGAGGCGCCCAGCCCCGCAACACCCAGCCCCCCCTTTCCACCGGCCTCCGCTTGGTCCAATCTGCGCCCGCGCCACCGCAGCCCTGGGACTTTTCCACCGCCATGCTCCGCAGCCTTTCCATCCAGGACATCGTCCTGATCGACCGCCTTGACCTCGAATTCGGCCCGGGCCTCACGGTTCTGACCGGCGAGACGGGGGCGGGCAAATCGATCCTCCTGGGCGCGCTCGGCTTCGCCATCGGCCGCCGCGGCCGGGGCGCCAGCGCGCGCGCCGGGACCGAGAAGGGCGTGGTGGAGGCGGTGTTCGACTGCCCCGAGGGCCATGCCGTGCGCGCCGCGCTGGCCGAGCTCGGCATGGATGCGGGGGAAGAGCTGATCCTGCGCCGCCAGGTGACGGCCGAGGGGCGCACCGCGGCCTGGGTCAACGACCGGCGCGCCACCGCCGACGCGCTCGCCCGCCTCGGCGACGCGCTGCTCGAGGTCCACGGCCAGCATGACGACCGCGGGCTGCTGAACCCGCGCGGCCATCGCGGCATCCTCGACGGCTGGGCCGGGCACGGCGCCCTGCTGGCCGACGCCCGCGCGAAATGGGACGCGTTGCGCCGCGCCGAGGGCGCGCTGGACGACGCCCGCCGCGCCCTCGCCGCCGCCGCCGAGGACGCCGAATTCCTGCGCCACGCGGTCGAAGAACTGGACGCGCTCGCGCCGCAACCGGGCGAGGACGAGGCGCTGGATTCCGAGCGCCGCCTGATGCAGGCGGCCGAGCGCATAGGGCAGGACGTGGGCCGCGCGCAGCAGGCGCTGGGCCGCGACGGGGCCGAGGGGATGACGGCGGACGCGATGCGCTGGCTCGAAGACGCCAGCCAGTCCGCGGACGGCGCGCTCGACGGCCCCATCGCCGCGCTGGAACGCGCGCTGCACGAGCTTGCCGACGCGCAGGCGGGGGTGGAGACGGCGCTGGAGAACCTCGCCTTCGACCCCGCGCGGCTGGAAATGGTGACCGAGCGGCTGTTCGCCCTGCGCGGCCTCGCCCGCAAGCACCGGGTCGGCCCCGAGGCGCTGCCCGAGCTGGCAGAGGACATGCGCCGCCGTCTTGCCGAGATCGACGGGGGCGAGGAGCATATCGCCGGGCTCGAAGCCGCCGCCGCCGCCGCCCGCGCCGCCTATGACGGCGCCGCCGCGGCCCTGACCGCCGCCCGCAAGGACGCCGCCGCCAAGCTGGAAGCCGCCGTGGGCGCCGAACTTCCGCCGCTGAAGATGGAGCGCGCGATCTTCGCCGTCGACGTCGCCCCCGAGGCCCCCGGCCCCGACGGCGTCGACCGCGTGGCCTTCACCGTCGCCCCCAACCCGGGCGCCCCCGCCGGGCCCCTCGGCGCCATCGCCTCGGGCGGCGAGCTCTCGCGGTTCCTCCTTGCGCTCAAGGCCTCGCTGGCCGGGCGGGGCGAGGAAAAGACGATGATCTTCGACGAGATCGACCGCGGCGTCGGCGGCGCCACCGCCGACGCCGTCGGGCGGCGGCTCGAGGCCCTGTCCCATGGCGGGCAGGTGCTGGTCGTCACCCACGCGCCCCAGGTCGCCGCCCGCGGCGCCGCGCACCTGCATATCGAGAAGCGCGTCGAGGGCGACGAGACCCGCACCATCGTGCGCCCCATCGGCGAGGCCGAGCGCGAGGGCGAGCTGGCCCGGATGCTGGCGGGCGAGACGGTCACCGAGGCGGCGCGCGAAGCGGCAAGGGCGCTGCTGGCGGACTGAAGGTTGCGGGGCTGGGCGCCCCGCCCGGGGTGGCGGGGGCTGCCGCCCCGGCGTCGCAGTGCGCCGCCCCCGCTCGAGGGGGCTTCGCCCCCTCGAACTCCCCAAATTTTCTTCAAGCGCGCTCAGAAGCAGTTACGCACTCAAAGTTTGCGGAGGGTGGGGGTGCGGGGGAGGGAGGCCCGCGGGCCTTCCTCCCCTGCGCCATCCCGCGCCGGCGCCCGGAAACGAAGAACGCCGCCCCGAGGGGCGGCGTCCATCGGTCCAGCATCCAGCCCGCTTACAGCGTCGAGCCGGTGGTGATCTGGCGGAAGGCGCGGGAGATCCAGCTTTCCTCGTCCTCGAACGGGGCGAGGTCGGCGCCCTGCATCAGCGCGTAGCTGGCCTGGTACCAGTCCGAGCCGGGGAAGTTGTGGCCGAGCACGGCGGCGGCGGTGCGCGCCTCGCTCTCCAGCCCCAGCTCCAGGTAGGCCTCGACCAGCCGGTGCAGCGCCTCGGGGGCGTGGGAGGTGGTCTGGTAGCGGGTCAGCACCGTCTTGAACCGGTTGATCGCCGCGATGCGCTTGGCCTGCCCGAGGTAGTAGCGGCCGATCATCATCTCCTTGCCGGCCAGCTGGTCGTTGCACAGGTCGATCTTCAGCTGCGCCTCGCGCGCATAGGCGCTGCCCGGGTAGCGGCTGACGACCTTCTGCAGCTCCTCCAGCGCCTTGCGGGCGGAGCGCTGGTCGCGGGCGACGTCGACGATCTCGTCATACCAGGTCAGGCCGATCAGGTACTGGGCGTAGGGCGCCTCGGAATCCGACGGGAAGAAGTCGATGAAGCGCTGCGCGGCGAGGCGCGCGCGGTCCATTTCCCCGGCCTGGTGATAGGCGTAGGCCGAGAGGATCATCGCCCGCTTGGCCCATTCGGAATAGGGGTGGACGCGCTCCAGCTCCTCCAGCGTCTCGCCCGCGGCGACGGCTTCGCCGTCCTCGAGCTGCGCCTCGGCCTGGGCGTAGATTTCCGCGGCGGACCGGCCCGCATAGGGATCGGAGAAGGGGTCCTTCTCGGCGCCGTCGCCGAACATGGAACAGGCGGAGAGCGAGAGCCCCAGGGCGGCGACGGTCGCGAGCCTCAGGGCGGAGCGGCAGGTGGGGCGGCGCATGGGACGGCGGACTCCTTCGGCGGCGGCGCGCGCGGACGCGCCGGATCGTGGGGGACTGTCTCGCACGATCCGGGCGCGCTGGCAAATGCCGCGCGCCGCCGCGGGCGCGATCACCCGTGCGCGGGCGAAAGGCAAGCCGCGCCCGGCGCCGAAACCTGGCGCGCCGCCATCGCCGCCGCCCCGCCGCCCGGACTGGGAAACCTTACCGGAGAAGCTCCAGCGCCGCCCCGAACAGCAGAAGCGCGAGCAGCGCGACCGGAACGGCGATCCAGTGAAGGCGCCCGATGCGCGCGATCTTCAGGTGGCTTTCGCGCAGGGGGTCGTCAGCGGCGCGGCGGCGGGCCGAGCGAAGGTTGGCCATGTTGAGGTTGAGCTTCTGACCGCTGTCGCGCAGGGCCTTGTATTCGTCCCGGGCGACATATCGCGAGAACGAGAAGATGGCCGCCGGAAGGACCATGACGGCTGCGAAATCGATGATGAAGTCCAAGCCGCCGACCTGTCCTGACCTTGCACGGAAGATGCGCCCCGATGATCCGGGGCCGCGGCGACACCGTCCCACGCCGCCGCCGCGCCTGCAACCTGCAGCGGTGCGGGCGCCGGGCGCGGGCCGCGGGGCGTCGGCCGCCGGGGCGGTTCGTCCGGCGGGGGCGAGGCGCGGCGCTCCGCTGCGGCCCGCCCCGGGGTCGGGACCGCGGGACCAACCGGACGCTGCACGCATCCAGAGGGATCCCCGCTCGCCTGGGCCATCTATCGTTTCTTTTTCAGTCGATTGCGCCGGTATACGAGTGTCTTTCGCCGCCAGACCGGGATGAACATCAAACTGGTTGAACTGTCATCGATCCAGGTTTCGCCTTGCTGACATTGGACGGTCCAACTGCACTCGGTTGCGCCTCGCTTGACGACCTTCAGACGGCACGCGTCGGAAAGACCAAACGCGAAACAGTTGAGGGCGTCGGCCTCCGCCTCGAAATGCTCGTGCCAGCCGTCAAAAGCGACCTGAAATTCTCCACCAAGATCATGAAACGATACGTCAAAGCTCTCCGTATTTCGGCAGGAGACGACGAGGTGATGCGCGCTGGCGACGACATCAAACTCACAATACGCGTCCAGCCTTGAGAGGATCGCGTCGCGCCAAGGGGTCATACCTGATCCGCTGAACTCTTGATGCGCGATATCCATAGGCGGCTCCCCGGCTGGCACATGGAGGATATAGCCTGCAAACGCGCCTGCATATTGCAGCAATGGCCTCCATGGGCCGCAATCGGGCACGTCCCCGGCGCGCCCACCCGACACCGCCCCCAAGCGAAAGGGGCCGCCCCATCGGGACGGCCCCTCGCAACTCTCACCCCAGAAAGGCCCGGTATCAGGCCCCGGCGACCGCCGCGGGGGCCACGCGCTGCTCGACCTCGAACCGCCAGGCGTCGGGCCGGGCGAAGAGGGCGCGCAGGATCTTGTTGTTCATCTCGTGCCCCGCCTTGCGGCCCACGTAGCGGCCCAGGATCGGGGCGCCGGCCAGCGCCAGGTCGCCCACGGCGTCGAGCATCTTGTGACGCACGAACTCGTCCGGGCGGCGCAGACCCTCGGGGTTCAGCACCTTGTCGCCGTCCACCACCACCGCGTTCTCGAGGCTGCCGCCCTGGGCGAGGCCCATCTTGCGCAGCGCCTCGACCTCGGCCGCGCGGCAGAAGGTGCGGCAGTCCATCAGCTCGCGGTCGAAGGCGCGGCCGGCGATGTCCAGCCGCTCGGACTGCACGCCGATGGCGGCGTCGTCGAAGGCGATGACGAAATCGATTTCGAGGCTGTCGCCGCCGGTCGGCTCAAGCCGCGCGACGCGGTCGCCATCGGCGACCTCGACGGTCTTGAGGATGCGGATGCGGCGGGCCTCGCCGGCCACGTCGCGCAGGCCGCGGGCGCGGATGGCGCGCACGAATTCGACCGAGGAGCCGTCCATGATCGGGATTTCCGGGCCGTCGATCTCGATCAGCGCGTTGTCCACGCCGCAGGCGGCGAGGGCGGCCATCAGGTGCTCGACGGTGGAGACGGTGACCCCGTCGGCGTTCGAGACGAGGGTGCAGAGGCGGGTGTCGGTGACGCGGTCCCAGGCGGCCGGGACCATCGGGTCGGCGCCGACCACGTCCATGCGTTTGAACCAGATGCCGTATTCGCCGGAGGCCGGCAGGACGCGCAGGCGGGCGGGCCGCCCGGAATGGAGTCCGATGCCGTCGAAGGTCAGCGCGCCGCGCACGGTGGTCTGCATGATATCGCCTCGCTCTGTCATCCGGGCCGGTTATTCTGGTTATGCGGCCGGTGATCGTAGGGATAGGCGCGAAGGGGAATCATGACAATTCAAGGTTTGTGTCGCTTTGCAACGCAACGGGGCCGGGATCGACGCCGCGACGCGGCAAGGGGACGCGCAGGCGCGGCAAGCTACTGATATTCAATTGGTAATACGGTTTTCACGGATCGCAACATTTTTCCAGACCGCTCACGAAACCGCGCCGTCCGTCACATATTGTTAAAATTATTCGGCCATGGGGCCGCGGCCTGCGCCGGTCCGAAGACCCTCAAGCCCTCCTCGCGCGCGGGCGGCGCCTCCTGCGCCGGGAAATACGGGCGGGCGCGCAGCCCGTCGTCGCGCAGAAGCCGCGGGGTGAAATGCCGGGCCCGGGCGGCGTCGGCACGCGCGGCGCGGTCGCGCGGGCCGAAAGCGCCGTGACCCCCGCCCCGTTCCCGACCTAGCGATTGTCGATAACCGGCAAGCTGCGGCACGCCCTGTCCGCAGGACTTCGTCCCGCCCCGCCCGGCCAGGCCCTTCAATGGCCCTCAGCCATGACGCGCCCGCCCCGCGCATGAAAAACCCCGCCGCGGCTGGGCCGGGGCGGGGGCAGTGGCAGTCCGCGCCGCCCCCCGCTGACGGGGGACGGCGCCCTGGCGTGATCTCGGGTCAGTTGGCCTGGCGGCGCAGGAAGGCCGGAACGTCGCGCAGGCGGTCGTTCTCGTCCATCCGCTCGGCGCTCGGCGCCGGCTCGGGCTGGCGGGCCTCGGCGCCGCCGGCCATGCGGTGGATCAGGCTGTTGATGCCGAACCGGCCGCGATCGGCATCCGCCGACACGGGGGCGGCGGCGGGCTTGCGCTCGGCCGCCGGGGCCGGGGCCGCGGCGGGCTTCGGCGCGGGGCGCGGATCGGCGCGCAGCGGGGCGCGGCCGCCCTCGGGCTGTTTCGAGACGGCGGCCTGCAGGCGCGCGAGCACCTCGGCCGACGGCTCGCCCGCGGCGGGCTGGGGCGCCTGCGCCGCGACGGGCGCGGGGGCCGGGGTCTCGACCGGGGCCGGGGCCGGGGTCGGCTCGGGCGCCGCGGCGGTCTCGGGCTCGGACGCGACATCCTCGGGCGCGGCGGGCGCCGGGGGCACGAAGGCGCCCTCGGCCGCGGCGCGCTGGGCGATCTCGGCCTCGGGGGCCGGGGCCGGCGCGGCGGCGGGCGCGGCCGGGGCGGCGGCCACGGCCTGCGTCTCGCGCTGCGGCTGCGGGACGGGGCGCGCGGCCTCGTCCGCCTCGATGCCGGTGGCGACGACCGAGACGCGCATCACGCCCTCGATCTCCGGGTCGAGGGTCGAGCCGACGATGATGTTCGCCTCCGGGTCCACTTCCTGGCGGATGCGGTTGGCGGCTTCGTCGAGTTCGAACAGCGTCAGGTCGTAGCCGCCGGTGATGTTGATCAGCACGCCGCGGGCGCCCTTGAGGCTGATCTCGTCGAGCAGCGGGTTGGCGATGGCCTTCTCGGCCGCCTGCACCGCGCGCTCTTCGCCCTCGGCCTCGCCGGTGCCCATCATCGCCTTGCCCATCTCGTCCATCACCGAGCGGACGTCGGCGAAGTCGAGGTTGATCAGGCCCGGGCGCACCATCAGGTCGGTGACCCCCTTCACGCCCTGGTAGAGGACGTCGTCGGCCAGCATGAAGGCCTCGGCGAAGGTGGTGCGTTCGTTGGCGATGCGGAACAGGTTCTGGTTCGGGATGATGATGAGGGTGTCGACCACCTTCTGAAGCTCGGCCACGCCGGCTTCGGCGAAGCGCATGCGCTTGGTGCCCTCGAAGTGGAACGGTTTCGTCACCACGCCGACGGTCAGCACGCCGAGCTCACGCGCCGCGCGGGCGATGACCGGGGCGGCGCCGGTGCCGGTGCCGCCGCCCATCCCGGCGGTGATGAAGCACATGTGGGCGCCGTGCAGCTGCTCGACGATCTCCTCGATCGACTCTTCCGCCGCGGCGCCGCCGACCTGCGGCTTGGCCCCGGCCCCGAGGCCCTGGGTCACGCCGACGCCGAGCTGGATGCGCCGCTCGGACTGGGACTGCTGAAGGGCCTGGGCGTCGGTGTTCGCGACGACGAAATCGACCCCCTCCAGCTCCTTCTCGATCATGTTGTTGACGGCATTGCCGCCGGCGCCGCCGACGCCGAAAACGGTGATGCGCGGGCGCAGGTCGGAGGACTCCTCCGGCACGATCAGATTCAGGGTGGACATGGCTCGCCTGTAAGTTGCTCGGACTGCTCAAAATGCGCGCCGGTTGGCCCGACTGCGCGTCTTTGTCATTCATTAGCCATGAAACGTACCCGACTCGCCGCCGCGGGTCACGTGGAAAACGGGGCCGAAACCGCGTTCTGGAAGCGAATTTCGCGGGTTATGGTTAATCGCGCGTCAAGGTTTTTGACCATTGCGCCCGATTCGAGCAGCCCTTGCGCGGGGCGTCTCCGGGGCCCGCGGGACCGGCGCGGGGACCAAGGGGAAGGGCGCGCCTTCGCGCCCAAGGGCTTGGGAAAGGGCGCGCCTTCGCGCCCGGGGGCCAGGGGGAAGGGCGCGCCTTCGCGCCCGGGGCGGGCGGGGCGCCGGCAAGCGCAGCGCAGCCGCGCACCAACCGCCTCCCCCGCAGCGCCTCACCAGTTGTCCGAGAACCAACGCACCGCGCGCCGCAGCCGGGTCGCCCCGCCCAGCGCCAGCCCGGCGTCGTAATCCCAGAGCTCGTCCTGCGGCCGCACCGACCAGGCGCACAGACCCACGAGGGCCGAGAACGCCGGTCCCGCCGCCGATTGCGGCAAGCCGCCCATCCGCAGCGGCCGCCCGCAGCGCACCTGCGGGCCGATCACCCGGCGCCCGACATCCTCCAGCCCCGGCATCAGGCTCGCGCCCCCGGTCAGAACCACCCGGCGCATCGGCAGCGCGCCGAACCCCGCCTGGTCCAGCAGCGCCCGCACCTCCTCGAAGGTCTCCTCGATCCGCGGCCGGATCACCCCGATCAAGGCGGCGCGCGAGATCAGCCGCTCCCCCGACGGCTCGTCCGCCGCCGGAACCGCGATCATGTCCCGGTCGTCGATCCCGGTCGCCATAACCCCGCCATGCAGCACCTTGATCCGCTCGGCGTCCGAGAAGGGCAGCGAGAACGCCTCCGACACGTCCCGCGTCACGTGGACCCCGCCCACCCGCGCGCTGTCGGCATAGATCATCTGGCGGCGCAGGAAAATGGACACCGAGGACGACCCGCCGCCAAGATCGATGCAGGCCGCGCCGATCTCCTGCTCATCCTCCGTCAGCGCCGACAGCCCGGCGGCGAAGGGGGCCGAGACCACCCCCGCCAGCTCCAGGTCGCAGTCCCGCACGCAGCGCGCGAGGTTATAGAGCGGCGCGCCGGTGATCGACATCACGTGCATGTCCACCGCCAGCCGCTCGCCCGTCATCCCGCGCGGATCCTTCAGGAAGCTCGCGCCGTCGAGCGAGAAGTTGACCGGCAGCGCGTGCAGGATCTCGCGCCCCTCCTCCAGCGGCGGCTCGGGGCAGCTGGCCAGCGCCCGCGCCACGTCGCGTTCGGACACCGCCTGGCCCTCGATCTCCGTCTCGCCCATCGCGCCGAAGGACAGGGGCCGCCCGCCCGACAGCACCGCGATGGCCTGGTCGACGCGCACGCCCGCCATCTTCTCGGCCGTCTGCAGCGCGGTGCGGATGGCCCGCCCCGTCTCCTCCATGTCCGCGATCTCGCCCAGCCGCACCCCGCGCGACTGGGTCACGCCCACGCCGATGATCCTGAGCGCGCCGAAGCCCCCCAGGTGCGGCTCGGAGGCCGAGCGCGCCAGCTTGTCCGCATCCACCCGCACCACGAAGCACGCCGTCTTGGTCGTGCCGATGTCGAGCACGGCCAGCAGGCCCCGGCGCAGGGCGGAGCGGAGCTGTTCGCGCATGCGGCGCTGGGCGGAAAAGGCGTTGGTGCGGATCATCTGGATGGGTCCTCGGGGCGGGGAGGCGAGAGGAAGGGACAGGCGACGTCGGGGCCGTCAGCCGGGCGTCGGCCCGGCGGGGGCGGAAGCGCGGGCGCGGAGGGGCCGGGGGCGGATCATGCGTCCTCCTCCCCCGCCGCCAGCGCCCGCAGGCGGATCAGTTCGAACCGCGCGCGCTCCGACAGCTCCACCGTCGGGCGGTCGGGCAGGCGCATGTCCACGGCGATCGCGTCGCGGTCCAGCAGCCGAAGGTCCTCGGAGGCCTGCAGCGCCAGCACGTGCGAGAGCGCGTCCTCGGCCCCCTCGGCCGGAAGGCGGATGCGCTGGTCGCGGTCGAGCGCGACGTCCCAGCGCCGCTCGCCCACCCGCACCAGCGCGCGCAGCCGGTCATGCAGCGGCGCCGCGCGGGCGTGCAACCGCAGCGCCTCGGGCACCGCCATGTCGGCGCCGGGGCCGATGATCAGCGGCAGGTCCGGCCGGTCGGTGCGCGCGACGACGGGGGCGATCACCACCCCCTCGCGGTCGACGAGGTGCAGCTGCTCCTGCCAGCGCCAGAGGGCGACGGGGGTGCGGGCGACCACGTCGGCCCGCAGGATCCGGTCCGGCCCGATGGACAGGCGCGCCTGCGCGACGCCCGGCAGGTTCTCCACCCGCCGCCGCAGCGCCTCGAGGTCGAGATCGAGGGACGAGATCGGCCCGGTGAAGCCGATCACCTCGCGCGCCTTCTCCTCCAGCGCCGGCTCGATGCCCGAGACCTCGAGCGCGGCGACGGTGAATTCGGGGCGCTCGGCGATCATGCGCTCGACCGCGGCGACCTGCGCCTCGCCCCAGGCCCAGAGGCGCTCCTCCTGCCAGGCCCAGGCGCCGAGGCCCAGCAGCACCAGCGGGATCGAGAGCCGCCGGACGGCGAACTGCACCGAGGAGCGGCGCTTGAGCCGCTCATACCTGTAGCGCCAGCGCGAGGGGGACGGGTCGTGGCGGCGGCGGCGCCCCTCGGCGGCGGCGGCGCGCGCGGCGGGCCGGGCCGAGGCCGCGGGCCGGGGCATGGCGGCGGCGTCCGGCGCGGGCGCGGCCGCCTCGGCGGCTGGGCGCGCCTCGGGGGCCGGGGCGGCGGCGGGCGCGGCGCGGCGACGGCCGGCGGCGAGGCGGGCGAGCACGCCCCGGGCCGCGCGGGCGCGGCGACGGGACGGCGCGGGCGCGGCGGGGCGCGGGTCGGCCGGGTCCACGGGCAAGGCCCGCGGCGCCATCGCCTCGGGCGGAACCGCGCGCGGGGCCTCCTCCGGCGCATCATCCGCGGCGCCATGCGCCCCGGGCGGGGCGCGGCGCAGGCGCAGGGCGGCGAGGCGGCCGCCCCCGGCGCGCGCCGTGCGGGCGGGCGCCTCGGGGGCCTCGGGGGCCTCGGCCCCGCGGGACGACAGGCCGCGCAGGCGGCGCACCCGCGGGGCGGGTTTCGGCGCCGTGTCCGCATCGGGGTCGGCGGCGGCGGCGTCCGCGTGGGCGGAAGTCTCTTCAGGCACGGCGGTTTCAGGGAGAGACCCGGCGCCCGCGGCACGGCGCAGCGCGGCGCCGAAGCGGCCCGCATCGGCAGGCGCGGGGGCGGATGCCGCCCCCGGGGTCGGCAGGGCTTCGGCGGCGGGCGCGGCGGCGGGCGCAGCGGCGGGCGCGTGGTCGGCCCCTGCACCCGCCTCAAGCGCCGTTTCCACGGGCGCCTCCGGCGCGGCGACGCCGGACCAGACGCCATCCTTCTGGGCGGCGAGCGTGGCCGCCGGGTCGGCGCCCCGCCCGCCCAGCAGCCCGCGCAGGCCCTTGCGGCGCGGCGCCGGGGCGGCGGGCTCGACCCGCCCATCCGCATCGGCGGCGGCATCGGAAGCGCGCGGCGCGGCGCGGCGCCGGGTCAGCGCGGGTTCGGGACGCAGGGCGCGCATGGCGGAATGCGGGCGCGGGGCGGCCGCCTCGACCGCCTCGACCGCCTCGGCGGCAGGGGCTTCGGGCGCCGCCTGCTCCGCGGTCGCTTCGGTCGCTTCGGTCGCATCGGCCCCGGGGTCGGCGCGGTCGGCCATGGGCGAGAGGCCCGCGGCCTCGCGCGCGCGGGCGACGAGGCCGAGCCCCGCGGGCGCCTCGGCGGGCGGCGCGGCCTCGGGGCGGGCGCCGAAGACCGGCGCGCCGTCGGCGCCGGACATCACCCCCAGCGACGGGGCGGCGCCGGGGGCGTCCTCCGGGGCCGGGTCGGCGACGCCGTCCGCCGCCTCCTGCCCCTGCGGATCGGCCGCGTGGGCGGGGAAATGCAGGGTCGGCGTCGGCTCCGGCGCCGCGGCGGCGCCTTCATCGGCGGGCGCGGCTTCGGCGGGCGCCGCTTCGAGCGCGTCGGCGGCAGGCGCCTCGCCCGCGTCCAGCCCGGCCTCCGGCGCCGGGGCGCCGCCCCAGGGGGCGTCGAGATCGACCCGCGGCGGCAGGGGCGCGGCGGACGCGGCCTGCGCCTCGGCCTCGGCCTGCTCGCGCTCGCCGCGGAAGGCGGCGCGCAGGGCGGCGGCGGCGTCGCGCGGGGCGCGGCGGGGCGCGGGACGCCCGGCGCCCGGCAGCGCCGCGGCGGGAATGTCGGGGGTCGCGGCGACGGGCGCCCCGGGCGCCCCGGGGGCCGCCTCGGCGGGCGCCGCGTCATCCCCGGCGCGCGGGGAGGCGGCGGGCGCATCACCGCCCTGCCCCGCCTCGACCCCGCCCCAGGGCGCGTCCCAGTCGCCCGAGGCGTTCTCCGCCTCGGCCAGCTTGCGCGCCGCGTCATCGGCCTTGCGCAGCGCCGCGCGCAGGGCCGCGTCGCGCGGGTCCTCCTCCGGCCCCTTGCCGCCGCCCAGAAGGTCCCTCAGCGAAGGCATGAGGCGTCCTCCGTGATCCAGGTCACCAGCTCTTCGAACGTGATCCCGCATTCCGCCGCCTGTTCGGGCGCGAGCGAGGTCGGGGTCATGCCCGGCTGGGTGTTGGTCTCGAGCGCCACCAGCCCGTCCACGCCGCGGCTCTCGTCCCAGCGCAGATCGGTGCGCGACAGCCCGCGGCAGCCGAGGGCGGCATGGGCCTTGCGGCTGATCTCGAGGCAGGCGTCGAACACCTCCGCCGGGATCTCGGCGGGGATCACGTGGCGCGAGCCGCCGGGCTTGTACTTGGCGTCGTAGTCGTACCAGCCCGAGGTCGCGACGATGTCCGTCACCGTCAGCGCGCGGTCGCCCATCACGGCGCAGGTCAGCTCGCGCCCCGGGGCGAAGGCCTCGGCCATCACCAGGTCCGGCATGTCGTCCGAGAGCTGCGCCGGGCCGTTGGCGTCGGCGTCCACGATGTAGATGCCGACCGAGGAGCCCTCGTTGACCGGCTTGACCACGTAAGGCGGCGGCAGCGGGTGCCCTGCCTTCGCCTCCTCGCGCGTCACCACCTTGTGCGGGACCACGGGGATGCCGTGGGCGGCGTAGACGTCCTTGGTGCGGGCCTTGTCCATGGCGAGGGCCGAGGCCAGCACGCCCGAATGGGTGTAGGGGATGCGCAGCCATTCCAGGAGGCCCTGCACGCAGCCGTCCTCGCCCCAGCGCCCGTGCAGGGCGTTGAACACGGCGTCCGGGCGCGCGTCCTTCAGCGCCGCGACCAGCGCGTCGTTCCCGCCCGGCCCGGCATCGATCTCGGTGACGTCGTAACCCGCCCTGCGCAGCGCGGCGGCGCATTCCGCGCCCGAGGAGAGGGAGACCTCACGCTCGGCCGACGGTCCGCCCATCAGCACCGCGACGCGGGAGAATGCCCTGCTCGACATGCCCGCCTCATCGTTCCACCCGGCGCCCTTTTGCCGGGCGCGCGGAATATCGCCAGGAGGCGCCGCATGTGTGGAATGCAGCGGCCTCTCGCCTGTCCCCACCGGGTCCCCCCGGTGATACGCCCCAGCCCTGCCTCAAGCGCGGGGGCGCCGCCGCGGCGCGCGCCGGGTTTTCCCGGTCGCCCGCGCGGCGTGAAGTCATTGGTCTTGCTGGCCTTTCGGGAAGGGTTCAGCCCTTCTCCGGGGCCTCTTGCAAAGCTGGCGCATCCCCCTCAAGCGGAAGGCCGATGCGCTGTATCTCCCATTCTAGCTTAATTCCGCTGAATGCCGCCACCCTTTCGCGCACCTCTTCGCCCAATCCCTCGAGATCGGCGGCGGTGGCGTCCTCGGCGTTGAGCAGGAAATTGCAGTGCATGTCCGACATCATCGCCCCCCCGCGGCGCAATCCGCGGCAGCCGGCGTCGTCGATCAGCTTCCAGGCCTTGAGGTCATGCACGTCGTCGGCCCGGCCGGTGGAGGAGAACCCGGCCGGGTTGCGGAAGGTGGACCCGGCGGAGCGGCGGTCGGTGGGCTGGCTCTCCTCGCGCCGCTTCAGGGCGGCGTCCATCTGCGCGGCGATCTCCCCGGGATCGCCGGGGCGGCCCTTCAGGATCACCTCGGTCACGATGCTGTCGGGCGGCAGGGTGCAGGAGCGGTAGGCGAAGCCCAGCGCGTCGGGGCCGAGGGTGTCCACGGTTCCGTCCCGGCGGATCACGGTCGCGCTTTCCAGCACGTCGGCCATGTAGGCGCCGTAGCACCCGGCGTTCATGCGCACCGCGCCGCCGATGGCGCCGGGGATGGTGCGCAGGAACTCGAGCCCCGCGATCCCCGCCTGCGCCGCCGCCTGCGCCGCGCGGGCGTCGAGCTGCGCCGCGCCGACGCGGATGCGGCGCCCCTCCAACGGCTCGAGCGCGCCGAAGCCGCGGGGCGAGAGGCGGATGCACACCCCCGGCACCCCGCCGTCGCGCACGATCAGGTTCGAGCCGACGCCGAGGGGCGTGACGGGGATGTCCGCGGGAAGGGCGGCGAGGAAGGCCGAGAGGTCCTCGGCGTCAGCAGGGGTGAACATCGCCTCGGCCGGGCCGCCGACCCGCAGCCAGGTCAGGGCGGCGAGGCTCTGCATCGGCGTGATCCGCCCGCGCACCTGCGGCAGGCGGGCGACCAGGGCGTCGGGGGCGAGGGCGGCGGTCATGGCGATGTTCCTCCGGGACGGACGGGTGCTGTTTCCCCGCTCGGCGCATCCGGGTCAAGGCGGGTGCGCGACCGCGGCCTGCGCTCAGATCCAGCCCATGGCGAGGGCGGCGACGGCGGTGACGAGACCCATGTACGGGACCCACATGGGCGTGACGAAGGCGCCCGCGGGGCGCGGATCGCGCCGTTTCAGGCGGATCAGGGCGAAATTCACCGCGCAGAAGGCGAAGAGCAGGATCGTGGCCGAGGTGGCGGCGAGCTGCAGCAGCGGCACGCCCAGCGCCACGCCGATCATCACCGCGGCCGCCGCCGCGGTGGCCAGCACCGGCGTGCCGAAACGCGGGTGGGCGTGGTGGAACACGGCGAAGAGCCGCCCGTCCCGGCCCAGCCCGAACAGCATCCGCGCGCACATCACCATCTGCGCCAGCACGCCGTTCAGCGCCGCCGCGAAGGCGATCAGCGCCAGCGCGCCGGTCCCCTGCGGCAGCCCCGCCTCCATCACCAGCGCCAGCGGCCGGTCCGAGGCCGCCAGCGCCGAGGCCTCGACCGCCCGCAGCGCGGCCCAGGAGACCCCGGCATAGAGGAGCGTCACCACCCCAAGCGCCAGCAGGATCGCCCGCGGCATGGTCCGCTCGGGGTCCTTCGTCTCCTCGGCCATGTTCACCATGTCCTCGAAGCCGATGAAGGCGAAGAAGGCCAGCAGCGCGCCCGCGCCGATCCCCGCGAGGCCCCCCTGCGCCAGCGGCGCCGCCGCCCCGCCCCCCGCGGCATGGGCGGCGAAGGCGTCGGCCAGCCACCCGGCGAAAGCGGCGTCGAGCGCCGCCACCGGGTCGCCGATCGCGGGCGCCAGCGCCCCCGCGGCGATGACCGCCAGCAGCCCCCCCGCCTCGACCAGCGTCAGGAACGCGGCGAGCGCCAGGCTCTCGACCACCCCCGCGATGGCGGCGAGCGCCAGCAGCAGCCCGAGGCCGACGATCAGCGCGACGTCCGGCAGCGGCACGAGGTGCTGGAGATACCCCACGCCCCCCTGCAGCACCGCGGCGCCGGAGATGGTGGCGCCGCCGATGATGGCGAGCCCCGCGAGGCGACCCAGCCAGCGGATCCCGAACGCCTCGCGCAAATACGCCGCCTCGCCGCCCGATTCGGGGATGCGCGAGGACAGCTCGGCATAGGTCGCGGCGGTGGGCGCGGCGATCAGGCCGGCAAGGAGGAATGCCAGCGGCGCATAGGTCCCCGCGGCCCCGGCGACGGCGCCGACCAGCACGTAGATCCCCGCGCCGACCATCACCCCGATGCCGTAGAGCGTGAGCAGCCCGAGGCCGAGCCCGCGCTTGAGGCCGGGCGGAGAGGCGGGGGAAGGCGAGGTCATGCGGCGTCATCCGTTGCGGCGGGGGATGACGGGGAGAGTGGCGCGCGGGCCGTCCCGCGGCAAGGCCGGGCAGCGATGGGGCGCGGGGGGCCTCGGCCCGCCGCCCTCCCCCGCGCGCCGCTCGGCGCGCGCCGGCCCGGCCGCCTCGCCCGCCGGTCCCGGCGCGCCCGGCGCCCCTTCCCCCGCCCGTGGGCGCGGGGCCGCGCCGGGGCGGCGGCGGCGGGGATCAGCGGTGCAGGTAGGCGGCGGCGACCTGCGCCGCCCGCTCGGGCGGCACGCCCTCGTGCCAGTCGCGCGCCAGCGGATGCGCCGCCATGTCCGGGGTCAGCAGCGGGCGCGCCTCGGTGAACCACTCCGCCGTGCATGCCAGCCCCTCGATCCCGAAATCCCGGTACACCTCGCAATCGGTGGAGAGCACGCCGCGGCAGCTCATCCCGTCCTGCTCGCCGTCGAAGCTGTGCAGGTAGCGATCGAAATCCTCGTTCGAGACCTCGAGCCAGAAGCCGAATTCCAGCGTCTCGTCCTCGCCCCGGATCGGCAGGATCATCACCGTGCGGATCCACATCCGCGGCGCCCCCTCCCCCCCCTCGGGCAGCAGCGCGCAGAAATCGTCCGAGACCCGCCCCCGCGCCGCCCGCGCCTCGGGCGGCAGCGCGTGGATCTCGGGCGGCCGGTCGAGCGCGAAGGCGGGCAGGCCCTGGTGCGTCTCGCCGCAGCAGGCGCAGGTGAAGCGGAAGGGTTTCATGCGGCGTCTCCCCGGTCGGTTCGCCCCGGGCCGCAGCCCCCGGCCAGCGCAGCGACAAGCGCGTCGAGATCGGCGGCGTAGAAGCCGGCGGCGTTGATGCAGTTGGTCTCGAGCATCCGCAGCCCCTCGGGCGTGCGGCAGATGTCGAGGACATAGGCGGGCGCGTAGCCCGGATTGGCGGCGACGAGGGTTTCGCCGAAGGCCAGCGCGTCCGGGTCGATCCGCCGCCGGTACACCACCCGCCGCCCCTCGCGGTAGAGCGAGAACGCGGCGATGCGGTCCGCGACGACCCAGAGCCGCCATTCCCGCTCGATCCGCGCCGGGGGCGTGAGCATCAGGGCGGTGTCATTGCGCAGGGCGCCGAGCGGGATCTCGTCATCCGGGAGGCGCGCGACGCGGGCGGCCAGCTCGTGGATCTCGGAGGCCGGGCGCACCCGGCCGGGCTCGGCCTTGCTGTCATCCTCGGGGCGCATGAACCAGTCGCGACCGTCCTGGGGCAGGCGCTCCGGGACCTCGGCGAGGGTGAGGAACAGCGCCTCCCCCGGCCCGTTGAGCAGGAACGGCGCCCAGGCGGCTTCGCGCACGAAGGGGCGGATGCGGAACATGCCGGGCCGCCAGCCCTGCGCCTCGGCATGGCGCCAGAGCGAATAGGCGCCGAACAGGATCACGTCGCCCGGGTCCGCCACCTCGGGCGTGGGCAGAAGCTCTCCGGTGAAGGGCACGGCCTTGTGCAGCGACCAGCGCTGCCCGGCGCGGTCGAGCGCCGCGCAAAGCTGCGGCGTGTCCTCGAAGTCCTGCAGGATCCACTGCATGGCGAACGCCCCTCCTCACCCCGCGCGACAGACGGACCTCGGGGGGTCCGCAGGGGGGGGCCGCCCCCTTGCGCGGGGGCCAGCCCAAGCGATGATGGGGGCGGCGCCACCGCAATCCCTCACCCCTCCGCCAGCGCCCCCGGCAGCGCATGGGCCCATTTCGTGATCGACCCGGCCCCGAGGCACACCACCATGTCCCCCGGCTTCGCCTCGGCCTTCACCAGCGCGGCGAGGCTGGCGATGGCCGCCCCTTCGTCCCCCGCCTCAAGCGCCCGCGCGTCGCGGTGGCCAGAGGCGCGCAGCCCCGCGACCAGCGAGTCCCGGTCCGCGCCCTCGATCGGCGCTTCGCCGGCGGTGTAGACATCGGCGATGGCCACCACGGCGGCGTCGTTGAAGCAACGGCGGAAATCCTCGAACAGCGAGGACAGGCGCGAATAGCGGTGCGGCTGGTGGATCGCGATCACCCGCCCGCCGCCATCGCCCAGCGCCTCGCGCGCCGCGGTCAGGACGGCGGCGATCTCCACCGGGTGATGGCCGTAATCGTCGATGATCTGCACGCCGTTCCATTCGCCCACGCGGGTGAAGCGGCGGTTGACCCCCTCGAAGGCCGAGAGCCCAGCGCGGATGGCGTCGTCCGAGAGGCCCAGCTCCAGCGCCACCGCGATGGCGGCGAGGGCGTTGAGCACGTTGTGCCGCCCCGGCATCGGCAGGGCGAGGTCCTGGATCCGCCGGTCCCCGGCCTTGAGCCGCGCGAACACGTCGAACCGCGCCGCGCCCCCGTCCCAGCGCAGGTTGGCGCCGCAGACATCGGCCTGCAGGCTGAAGCCATAGGTCAGCACCCGGCGGTCGTCGATCCGGCCCACCAGCGACTGCACCCCGGGATGGTCGATGCAGCAGACGGCCACGCCGTAGAAGGGCAGGTTCGAGGCGAACTGGTCGAAGGCGGCGTAGAGGTTCTCCTCCGAGCCGTAATGGTCGAGATGCTCGGGGTCGATATTGGTCACCACCGCGATGGTGGCGGGCAGCTTGATGAAGGTGCCGTCGGATTCGTCCGCCTCGACCACCATCCACTCGCCCTCGCCCATCCGGGCGTTGGAGCCGTAGGCGTGGATCACGCCGCCATTGATGACGGTCGGATCGACGCCCCCGGCATCGAGAAGCGCGGCGACCATCGAGGTCGTGGTGGTCTTGCCGTGGGTGCCCGCCACGGCGACGTTGGACTTCAGGCGCATCAGCTCGGCCAGCATCTCGGCCCGGCGCACCACCGGAAGGCCGCGGGCGCGGGCGCCGTCGAGCTCCGGGTTGCCCTTCTTGATGGCCGAGGAGATCACCACCACCTCGGCGCCGTCGAGGTTCTCCTCCCTCTGGCCGATGGCGATGCGGGCGCCGAGGGCGCGCAGGCGCTTGACGTTGTCGTTCTCAGCCGCGTCCGAGCCCTGCACGTCATAGCCGAGGTTCAGCATCACCTCGGCGATGCCGGACATGCCGATGCCGCCGATGCCGACGAAATGGATGGGACCGATGTCCTGCGGCAGGCGGGTGGCGGCGCGGGCTGCGTTCACGTGATGGGCTCCCGGTTCATGATGCGGAGGGCGAGGTCCGCGAGGTCGGCGGCGGCGGTCGGACGGCCCAGCCCCTTCGCGGCGGCGGCCATCGAGGACGCGCGGGCGGGGTCCGACAGGATCGCGGCGATCTGGGCCGAAAGGGACTCCGCCGTCAAGGGATCGGGGCCGGTTTCCGGCGCCAGGACCGCCGCCCCCGCATCCCCGAGGGGCCGGGCGTTGGCGGTCTGGTGGTCGTCCATGGCCGAGGGATAGGGGATCAGGATGGACGGGCGGCCGATCGCCGTCAGCTCGGCGATGGTCGAGGCGCCGGCGCGGGCGATCACCAGCTGCGCGTCGGCGATCCGCTCGGGCATGCAGGCGAAGAAGGGGGCCAGGTCCGCCGTCACGCCAAGCTCGCCGTAGCGGGCGCGCACCCGCTCCATGTCCTCGTCCCGCACCTGCTGGGTGAGGGTGAGGCGCGCGCGCAGGTCGTCGGGGAGCAGGCCGATGGCCTCGGGCACGACGCGCGAGGTGACGGCGGCGCCCTGGGATCCGCCGAAGACCAGCAGGTTCAGGGGGCCGGTTTCGGCGGGCGGGACATAGGCGGTTTCGGCGGCGACCAGCGCGTCGTCACGCACCGGGTTGCCCATCTGCACGAGGGTCGCGCCCGAGGGCGGGTTGGACAGCGGCCAGGTCCCGCAGGCCACCGCGGCGACGCGCGGGGCGAAGGCGCGGTTGACCCGGCCGAGCACGCCGTTCTGCTCGTGGATCAGGCGCGGAACGCCGAGGAGCGTGGCGGCCGAGAGGGCGGGCAGCGACGGGTAGCCGCCGAAGCCCGCCACCACCGAGGGCCGGTCCTTCGCGAACCAGGACGCGGTGGCGGCGACGCCGCCGAGGATGGCGAAGGGGGCCGAGAGCTTCGCGCCGATCCCCCCGCGCGCGAAGGTGGAGGAGGAGGTCTGCCGCCGCTCCACCGCCGCGGGGAAGCCGCCGGCGTAGCGCGCGCCGCGCGGATCGGTCGAGAGGGTCACGCGCCAGCCGCGGCGCAGGGCCTCCTGCGCCAGGGCCTGGGCGGGGAACATGTGCCCCCCGGTGCCTCCGGCGGCGATGACGAGATGGGGGGCGGTCATGGCGGTCTCCGGGGAAGGCGGCGGCGCGCGGCGGGGGCGCGCGCGGGGCCGAGAGAAGCCGGGCGGCGCGGGGGCAGCCGGGTCGGGCGCAGGATGGACCGCGGCGGGGGGCGGTTTCAAGGCGCCCCGGGGGCGCGGGGCGGGCCATCGCGGGGCGACGGGAAGAGGCGGGGGCGACGGGCGGAAAGGGCGCGGCGCCGGGAGGGCGGCGGGACGCGGCGCGCGTGGGGGGGGGGCGGTCGGCGCGCGGCGCCCGGACGGCGCACGGGAGGTCCCCGGCCCGCGAGGGGGCGTCCGGCCGCGTCCTGGGGGGACGAGCCCCCCGTCCGCGGCCGGAGGCGGCGTTCCGCCGCCGCGCGCCGCTCAGCGCGGATCGCTTCGGCCCGGGAGCGGCGGAGAGGCGCGCACCGGATCGGCGCGCAGGGGACCGGGGCGCACCGGGTGGGGCGCATCGGTTGGAGCGCATCGGACAGGCCGGCATCCGGTGTTGCGCCTCGCCCCGGAGCGGGGCGCGGGCGGCCCGCAGGGACGCGCGGCCGGGCGGCGCGGGGCCGTCCAGGCCCCCAGGCCCGGGCGCTCCGCCCGCAACCCGGCGCCCGGCCCGGGGCGAGGCCCCATGCGCGCCGCGCTACTCCTCCTCCGACTCCACCGGCTGCATCATCCCGAGGCGATGCGCGATGGCGATGGCCTCGTCCCGGGTCCGCGCGCCCAGCTTCTCCTGCGCCGAAACCAGCGCCTTGCGCGCCGCGGCGGTCGAGATGTGCATCTTCTCCGCCGCCTGCGCCGGCCCCAGCCCGTTGGCCAGCCGCCAGAGCACCTCGCGCTCGCGCGCCGACATCAGCCCGTATTCGCGGGCCAGCGCCGGCTCCAGCGCCCCGCGCGGGTCGCCGTCGGCGTCGTAATGGGCGCGGAACAGGGTGGTCAGCACCCGGAACCGCTCCTCCTCCTGCGCATAGGGCTCGGGGCCGTCCAGGATCAGGAAGAACAGGCAGGCGCTGCGCCCGCCCTCGTAGAACGGGTGGCCGAGGATCCGCCGCACGCCCTTCTCGGCCAGGAAGGTGTCGAGCAGCACCCGGCTCGCATCCCCCGCCGCGCGGGCGCCGGGCAGGTCCGGCAGGTAGGTCATCGTGGTGCGCCCCTCGCGGCAGGCGCGGGGGATGTGGTCATGCTTGCGCAGCCCGCGGGCCACGTAATCGGCGATCACCGGGCCGGGAATGGCGGTGCGGAAGGCGTAGAGGCTGGTCGCCTCCATGTCCGTCAGCCCGAAGCTGAGCCAGCCGGTCCCGAACATCGAGAACGCCTCGAGCGAGGCCTCCCACACCCGGTCGGGGGCGATCATCGCCTCGAGCCGCTGGAGGTAGAGGGCGACGTGGCGCTCGAATTCCTCGTCGGTCATGCGCCCTCCCCCCGCGGCCGCGCCGCGCCGGGGGCGGCGCCGGGCGCCGCGCCCCCGGCCAGCGGCTGCATCAGGCCCAGCCGGTGCGCGACGGCCACCGCCTCTTCCCGCGTCGCGGCGCCCAGCTTGGCGCGGGCCGAGGCGATGTGCTTGCGCAGCGCCGCCGCCGAGACCCCCATCGCCGCCGCCGCCTCGACCGCGGTGCGCCCGTCGGCGATGCGGCGCAGGGCCTCCCGCTCGCGCGGGGTCAGCAGGGCGCGGGCGGCCAGCGGGCCGGAGGTGGGGGCCGCGTTCGGGTCCCCTTCCCAGCGGTAATGGGCGCGCAGCAGGTTGGCGAAGAAGCGGAACCGCGACAGCCCCTCCTCGCCCGCCGTCCACGGCTCGGCCAGCAGCAGCGCGACGCCGATCCGCCGGTGGGTTTCGTGGAACGGCTGCACCAGCACGTGGCGGCGGCCATGGGCGGCGAGGAAGGCGTCGAAGCGGCGCGCGCCCTCGCCCGCGGCGGAGGAGCGCCCGTCCGCCGGGATCGCCCAGGACAGCAGCGTGCGGCTGGCCAGCGCGTGGGCGAGGCAATAGTCGTAGCGGAGCATCTTCTGCTCGGCATAGGCGGCGTCGACCGCGGGCGGGATCGCGCTGCGCCAGCCCAGCAGCGCGTCGCGCGCCGCGTCCACGACCGAGAATCCCAGCCAGCCCGGGCCGAAGGACCCGAAGGCCTCGAGCGCCGCGTCCCAGACCTGCTCGGGCGCGGTGGCCGCGTCGAGGCGGCGCAGGAAGCGGTCGGCGCCGGCCTGGAACGCCGGGGTCGCCGCGCTCATCGCGCCCCGCCCCGGGCCGGGCGGCGGCCGCGCGCGGCGGCCCTGGTCTGCATGTCTCCGGTCGGGACTAAACCGTCATCGGCGCCCCCAGCGCCTGCGCGGCCTGCGCCGCGCCCCCTCGTCCGCTTCATCCAAAGGCCTCCGTCACATCGGTCTGCGGGCGCCGCCGCGTCACGGCGAGCAGCGCTCCCATCGCGATCCCCGCAGCCAACATGGACGATCCGCCGTAGGAGATGAAGGGCAATGTCATCCCCTTGGCCGGAAGTATACGTACCGCGACCCCGAGATTGACGAAGGCCTGGAGGCCGAACAGCGCCGCCAGCCCCGCCCCGGCGAGCCGCGCGAAGGCGTCGCGCTCGTTCGCCAGGCGCGACAGGGCGCGCAGGGTGATGAGCAGGAACAGCCCGATCACCAGCAGCACCAGCGCCAGGCCGTACTCTTCCGCCGCCACCGCGATGATGAAATCGGTATGCGCGTCCGGCAGCGTGTTCTTGACCGACCCCTCGCCGACGCCGACGCCGAAGAACCCGCCCTCGACGATGGCCTGGGTCGCGTAGCCCAGCTGCGTGCGCGGATCGACCTCGGAGTTCAGGAACCCGTCGATGCGGCGGGCGAAATGCTCCGAGGACTGGTAGGCGGTGAAGCCCGCCGCGCCCACGGCCCCCGCGAGGATGCCGATCAGCGGCATCGAGGCGCCGGCGACGAAATACATCACCCCCCAGATCGCCAGCACCAGCGTGGCCTGGCCGAAATCGGGCTGGATCACCAGCAGCCCCGCCACCAGGCAGGCGGCGAAGAAGGACAGCAGCTTGCCCGGCGGGCCGCCGCGTTCCAGCGACCCGGCCATCAGCCAGCCGGCGAAAATGGCGAAGCAGGGCTTCATGAACTCCGACGGCTGCAGCGACGCGAAGCCGAGGCTGTACCAGCGCACCGCCCCCTTGCCGAAATCGGTGCCCATCACCGGCAGCAGACCCAGCGCGATCAGCCCGCAGCCGAAGCCGATCACCCCCAGCCGCCGCACGGCGGCGAGCGGCAGCATCGAGACCGCCACCATCACGCACAGGCTGACCGTGGTGAACACGGCCTGGAGCTTGACGTAGTGGAATTCCGGCTTGCCGTTGTCGAGCGCCAGCGGCGGCGAGGCGGCGAGGCCGAGCACCAGCCCGATCACCACCAGCGCCAGCACCGCGCCCAAGAGCCACTTGTCCACCGTGCGCCACCAGCGGGTCACGATCGGTTCCGCCGCCGGGGGCGGGGCCGCGCGGCGCGGGGCGCCGGTCAGCGCCGCGAAAGGATCGCCCGGGGCGTCGTCAGAGATGCTCATGTCGCGTGCTCCCCTTCTGCTCGCGCTCGTCTGGTCGGTGGTCTCGTCGTCGTCGTCCGTTCGGTCGTCGTCTCGTCCATCATCGCGCCGCCCGCCCCCAGCGGGACGGCGCCCGGCGGCGGCCCGCTCAGGCCGCCCCTTTCGTCTCCTGGCCTGCGCCCTCGAGCGCGCCGCCCTGCGCCGCGATCAGCGCCTGCGCCCGGGCGCGGAAGGCGTCGCCGCGGGCCTCGAAGCTCTGGAACTGGTCGAAGCTGGCGCAGGCGGGCGACAGCAGCACCACCTCGCCGGGCAGCGCCTCGGCCGCCGCGCGGTCCAGCGCCGCCTCCAGCGTCTCGGAGAAATCATGCTCCACCGCGTGCCCGAGCGTCTGGGCGAACAGCCCCGCCGCCTCGCCGATCAGGTAGGCCTTGGCGACCTTGCCGAAGAGCGGGCGCAGCGGGTCGATCCCGCCCGCCTTGGGCACGCCCCCGAGGATCCAGCGCACCTTGTCATAGGCCCCGAGCGCCTTCTCGGCCGCATCGGCGTTGGTGGCCTTGGAATCGTTGACGAAGAGCACGCCCCCCGCCTCGCCCACCCGTTCCATCCGGTGCGGCAGGCCGGGGAAGGAGTGCAGCCCCTTCTCCAGCACCTTCGGCGGGATGTTCAGGCTGCGGCAGGCGGCCCAGGCGATGGCGGCGTTCTGGTGATTATGCGCGCCCTGCAGCGCGCGGCAGCCCCTCAGGTCCACCGAAGAGGTCTGCTTGCCGCCGCGGGTCTCGCTCAGGAACCCCTTGCGCGCGACCACCTCGCGCCCCAGCCCCGACGGCTTGCGCCCCGAGGCGACGCGGACCACCTGCCCGCCCTGCCCCAGGCAGCGGTCGGCGAGGAACAGCCCCTCCTCCTGGTCCGTGCCCACCACCGCCACCTCGGGCGCCCCGAGGGTGAAGAGCCGGGCCTTGGCCGCGAAATAGCCGCCTTCGCCGCCATGGCGGTCGAGATGGTCGGGCGAGAGGTTGATGAAGCAGGCCACGTCCGGCGCGAGGCGCCGGGCCAGCTCGGTCTGGTAGCTCGAGAGCTCCAGCACCACCACGCCGCCATCGTCCGGGATTTCGAGGTCGAAGACCGCGCGGCCGATATTGCCCCCCGCCTGCGCGTGGCGCCCGGCCTCGGTCAGAAGGTGGGCGATGAGGGCGGTGGTGGTGGATTTGCCGTTCGATCCGGTGACGCAGATGATCTTCGGCGCGTCGTCGTAATCGTCGAAATCCGTCTCGGCCCAGGCCTCGAAGAACAGGCCCACGTCGTTGTCCACCGGCGCGCCCGCCGCCCAGGCGCAGCGCACCGCCGGGTGCGGGGCCGGGTAGAGGTGCGGGATGCCGGGGGAGACGATCAGCATCTGCGGGGCGTCCTCGCCCTCCCAGGTCCGCTGGCTGGCGAGGTTCTCCATCCGCAGGCCCAGCGCGGCGGCGGCGGCGCGGCCGCCCTCGCCGTCGTCCCAGCAGATCGGGACCGCACCCGCATCTTCCAGCGCCCGCGCCGCGGCGAGGCCCGAGCGCCCGAGCCCGAGCACCCCGACCTTGCGGCCCTTGTAGGAGGGAGGAAGCGTGATCATCCCGGCAGATCCTTCAGCGCAGCTTGAGCGTGGCGAGGCCGATCAGGGCCAGGATCACCGCGATGATCCAGAAGCGGATGACGATGGTCGCCTCCTGCCAGCCCTTCTTCTCGAAATGGTGGTGGATGGGGGCCATCAGGAAGACCCGCTTGCCGGTTTTCTTGAAGTACAGCACCTGGATGATGACCGACAGCGCCTCGACGACGAAGAGCCCGCCGATGATCGCCAGCACGATCTCGTGCTTGGTGCAGACCGCGATCGCGCCCAGCGCGCCGCCGAGCGCCAGGGACCCGGTGTCGCCCATGAACACCATTGCGGGCGGCGCGTTGTACCACAGGAAGCCGAGGCCCGCGCCGATCAGCGCGGCGCAGAAGATCGCGATCTCGCCCGTGCCGGGGACGTAGTGCAGGCCCAGGTACTCGGTGAAGTCCGTGCGCCCGACGATATAGGCGATGAAGCCGAAGGACCCGGCGGCGATCATCGCGGGCATGATCGCGAGGCCGTCGAGCCCGTCGGTCAGGTTCACCGCGTTGGCCGCGCCCACGATCACGATCATCGCGAAGGGGATGTAGAGATAGGAGAAGTTCAGCAGCGTGTCCTTGAACACCGGCAGCGCGAGGTGGAAGGCGAGCTCCTCGGGCTGCAGCAGCGACGCCCAGAGAGAGGCGCCCAGCGCAATGACGAAGCCGGCGCCGAGGCGGACCTTGCCCGGCACGCCGCCGGTGGAGAACTTGGTGACCTTCATGAAGTCGTCCGCGAAGCCGATGGCCCCGAAGCCCAGCGTCACCAGCAGCACGATCCACACGTAGCCGATATCGAGCCGCGACCACAGCAGGGTCGACAGCACCAGCCCCCCGAGGATCAGCACCCCGCCCATCGTGGGCGTGCCCGCCTTCTCGATGATGTGCCGCTCGGGCCCGTCCGAGCGGATCGGCTGGCCCTTCTTCTGCATCTTGCGCAGGCGGTTGATGATCATCGGCCCGAAGGCGAAGGCGAACAGCATCGAGGTCAGGAACGCGCCCCCCGCCCGGAAGGTGATGTAGCGGAAGAGGTTGAACAGGTCGCCCCCTTCCGAAAGCGGGGTGAGCAGGTGGTAGAGCATTCAGATCGCCTCTTCGCCCATGTCTTCGCCGGTTTCGCCGCCCACGGGGACGGGGTCGCCCAGCCGCTTGACGCCCTCGATCACGCGGGCCATCCGCGCGCCGAGCGAGCCCTTGACCATGACCACGTCGCCCGCGTCAAGCAGGCGATGCAGCTCCGCCGCCATCTCCTCCGATGTCTTGCGCCACTTGCCCCTGCGCCCGGCGGGCAGCGCCTTGTGCAGCGCCTTCATCCGCGGGCCGACGCAGTGGATCTCGTCGACCTCGGCCATGGCGGGCAGCGCGGCGAGGGCGGCGTGGATCGCCGCCTCCTCCGGCCCCAGCTCCAGCATGTCGCCCAGGATCGCCACCCGCCGCCCGCGGCGCTTGCGGCCCACCCCGTCGACGGGCCGCGCGGCGGCGAGGACCTCGAGCGCGGCCTCCATCGACACCGGGTTGGCGTTGTAGCTCTCGTCGATCAGCTCGACCGTGCCGTCCGCCTCGGGGTCCGAGGGGCCGCCATGGGCCGGGCGCAGGTGCACCATCCAGCGCGCGCCGCGCCCGTCGGGCGCCGTCCAGGAGGACAGCGCCAGCGCCGCCAGCGCCACGTCCGCGCCCACCGCCTGCACCGCCAGCAGCGCCGAGAGCGAGTTCATCGCCAGGTGCCGCCCCGGCGCGCCGAGCTTGTAATGCACCTTCTTCCCGTTCAGCCGCGCCTCGACCGTGGTGTTGCCGCGCGGGCCGATGGAGGCGCCGATCAGCCGCGCATTGCAGCGGGGCGCGGCGCCGAAGCGCAGGATCCTGCGCACCCCCACCCGGCGGGCGCGGCGCGCGAGCCGCTCGTAATGGTCGTTGTCGCGGTTGAGGATCGCGACGCCGCCGGGCGCGATCCCCTCGAAGATCTCGGCCTTGGCGAAGGCGATCTCGGTCTCGTCCCTGAAATTGCCGATATGCGCCGGGGCGACGGTGGTGACGATGGCCGCGTGCGGGCGGGCGAGGGCCACCAGCGGGCGGATCTCGCCCGGATGGTTCATGCCGATCTCGATCACCGCGAAATCGGTGTGGCGCGGCATCCGCGCCAGGGTCAGCGGCACGCCCCAGTGGTTGTTGAAGCTCTTTTCCGCCGCGTGCACGGCGCCCTGCGCGGCGAAGCAGGCGCGCAGCATCTCCTTCACCCCGGTCTTGCCGACGGAGCCCGTCACCGCCACCACCTTGGCGAAGCCGCGGGCGCGGGCGGCGGCGGCGAGGCCGCGCAGCCCTTCGAGCACGTCATCCACCACCAGCAGCGGCGCGCCCTCCGGCACGCCCTCGGGGATGCGCGAGACCATGGCCGCCGCCGCCCCGGCCTCCAGCGCGGCGGCGACGAAATCATGCCCGTCGCGCACATCCGCGAGGGCGACGAACAGGTCCCCCTTCGCGATCGAGCGGCTGTCGATCGACACGCCGGTCGCCTTCCAGGGGCGCGTCGCGCGCCCGCCGGTCGCGGCCTCGGCCTCTTTCGATGTCCAGAGCGGGTCGGTCACGTCCATTTCCCTTCCCTTTCGGGCCTGCGCGTCGTCAAGCATCCTCGCCCCATCCTTCGGCCGCGTCCAACCCGTCGAGGGCCGCGGCGGCGGCGCGGGCCTGTTCGCTGTCGTCGAAGGGCAGGACCGCGTCGCCGACGATCTGCCCCGTCTCGTGCCCCTTGCCGGCGATCAGCAGCCGGTCGTCGGGGCCGAGCATGTCCATCCCCGCCAGGATCGCCTCGGCGCGGTCGCCGATCTCCTCCGCCTCGGGGATCGCGCCTATGATCGCCGCGCGGATCAGGCCCGGGTCCTCCGAGCGCGGGTTGTCGTCGGTGACGATGGCGACGTCCGCGGCCCGCGCGGCGGCGCCCATCAGCGGCCGCTTGCCCGGGTCCCGGTCGCCGCCGGCGCCGAAGACCACGACCAGCCGCCCCGGCGTGTGGAGGCGCAGCGCCGAGAGCGCGGCGCGCAGCCCGTCGGGCGTGTGGGCGTAATCCACGTAGGCCCGCCCGCCATTGGCGCGCGTCGCCACGTGCTCCATCCGCCCATGCACGCCCCGGAGGGCGGGGAGCACGCCGAACACGTCCTCCGGGTCCTCGCCGCAGCCGATGGCCAGCGCGGCGGCGAGCAGCGCGTTATGCGCCTGGAAGCCGCCGACCAGCTGCAATTCGGCCTCGTGCTCATGCCCGTCCCAGGCGAAGCGGATCGACTGGCCCGCGTCGTGATAGCGGGCCGACAGAAGCTGCAGCGCGGCGCCCGGCCCCTCGCCCACGCCGATGACGCGCATCCCGCGGGCCTCGGCGGCCTGTTTCGCCGCGGGGAAGGTCGGGTCGTCCACGTTGAGCGCCGCCGCCGCGCCCTCGGGCAGCACGCGGCGGAACAGGCCGAGCTTGGCGTCCACGTAATCCTCGTGCGTCGGGTGATAGTCCATGTGGTCGCGGGTGATGTTGGTCAGCCCCCCGGCGGACAGGCGCACCCCGTCGAGCCGGTATTGCGCGAGGCCGTGGGACGACGCCTCCATCGCCGCGTGGGTGACGCCCTGCGCGGCGAGGTCCGCGAGCAGCGCGTGCAGGGTCAGCGGCTCTGGCGTGGTATGCGAGAGGGGGGCGGCGACGGCGCCCTCCACCCCGGTGGTGCCGAAATTGACGGCCTTGCGGCCGAGCGCGGTCCAGATCTGGCGCAGGAAGGTGGCGACCGAGGTCTTGCCGTTGGTGCCCGTGGTGGCGGCGATCACCGGCGGCTGGGCGCCGTGGAAGGCGGCGGCGGCATGGGCGAGGGCGCGGCGCGGCTCATCGACGATGACCAGCGGCAGGTCCTCGAAGGCGGGGGCCCGGTCCCACAGGGCGCGCAGGGTCTCGGCGCCCTCGGGCGACAGCACCACGGCCGAGGCGCCCTGGCGCAGGGCGTAGGGGGCGAATTCGGCGCCGTCGAACCGCGCGCCCTTGAGGGCGAAGAACACCGTCCCCGGCGCGGCGGCGCGGCTGTCGACGGTCAGCGCATCGACGGCGGTGTCCGGCGTCGCTTCCCCGCGGCAGGCCCCGGGCGCGAAGCCGAGGGCCCCGAGGGTGCGGGCGGCGGCGGCGGGAACAGGGTCGGCCATGGCGGGTCTTCCTTCGGGGGCGGCGTCTGTCCGGCCTTTGTGTCGGTCGGGAGCGGCGCAAGCGGGGCGCCGCCCGGGTCTTGTTCGGGCCGCCGCGGGGCGAATTCGCGGCGGGGACCCAGGGGCCGCGGCGAGGGGCGGCGTGGGGCGAAGCGCGGCGGCGCCGCCTTATCGCCCGGCCCGCGCCCGGGGTCGAGGGGCGGGCATGGCGCCCGCCCGGCAAACCATGCCGGCGCCCTGCGAGGCGCGGCTCAGCGCCGCTCGGTTCCGGCGCGCACCAGCGCGGCCATGGCGCCGCCATCGGGTGCGGCCTGCGGCGCCGCGGGGGCCGGGTGCATCCCGAGGATCGGCGCGATGCGCTCCACCGCGATGCGCGTGGTCGGCGCCGCGGTCCAGCCGGCGCCGCGGAACACCCGCCATTCCTCGCGGTTTTCCGGCTCGTCCAGGCTGATGACGATGACGTATTTCGGATCGTGGATCGGGAACGCCCCCGCGAAGGTCGCCTTGACCTTGCGGTCGGCATAGCCGCGCCCCGACACCTTGTCCGCGGTCCCGGTCTTGCCGCCGATGGAATAGCCCACCGCCTCGGCCTTGCTCGCCGTGCCCTCGGTGACCACGCCGCGCATCATGTCGCGCACCCAGGCGGAGGTGAGCGGCGAGATCACCCGCGCCTCCTCGCCCGGCGGGGTCGGATCGGCGAGCAGCGTCGGCTCCACCTTCAGCCCGCCATTGACCAGCGTCGCATAGGCGGCGGCGAGGTTGAGGGGCGAGCCGGTGATGCCGTGCCCGAAGCTGATGGTCATCACGTTGGTGCGCCGCCAGCCGTCGACGAAGGGCACGGCCTGGCGCGCCTCGGGCAGTTCCACCGGCGCGGCCGACAGGAGGCCGAGCTTCTCGAGGAACCGCTTCTGGCGCTCGGCCCCCGCCTCTTCCGCCAGGCGCGCGGTGCCGACGTTCGAGGAATGCACGATCACGTCGCGCAGGCTGATCACGTCGTCGGGCATCCGGTGGCTGTCGCCGATGCGGTGGCGGCCGATGCGGATCGGACCCTTCACGTCGACCGGCGTGTCGGGGGTGGCGAGGCCCTCCTCGATCATCATCGCGGCGGTGAAGACCTTGTAGGTGGACCCCAGCTCATACAGCCCCTGCGCCGCATTGTTGAAAAGCGGCGAGTCTTCCTTTTTGCCCTGCGTGAAGAAGGCGTTGCGGCGGTTGGGGTCGAAATCGGGGAGCGAGGCCATGGCCAGGATCTCGCCCGTGCGCACATCCATCAGGATGCCCGAGGCGGCCTTGGCGTAGAACCGGTCCATGCCCGCGATCAGCGCCTCTTTCATCGCCGTCTGCACGCGCGCGTCGATGGACAGGCGCAGCGGCTCCACCGCCCGGGCGGGGTCGCTCAGGCGGTCGTTGAAGTGGTGCTCCACCCCCGCGGTGCCGGCGATGACGGCGCCGAGCTCGCCCTCGTCATCCCACTTGGCGCCGCCGAGGACATGGGCCGCGAGCCGCCCCTGCGGGTAGACGCGCATCTCGCGCGGGCCGAATTGCAGGCCCGGCTCGCCGAGGTCATGGACCGCGATCCGCTCGGCCGGAGTGATGGGGCGCTTGACCCAGTAGAACTTGCGCCCGTCGGTGAAGCGGCGCAGCAGGTCGCCGGCGTCGAGGTCGGGGAAGATGCGCGCCAGCCCCGCGGCGGCGGCCTCGGGGTCGACCATGTCCTGCGGGCGGGCGAACAGGCTGTCGACCGGCAGGTTGGCGGCCAGCAGCACGCCGTTTCGGTCGGTGATCTCGCCGCGCACGGCGCCCACGGGCCCGGCGGAGCCCGCCCAGCGGCGCGGCTCGCGCGGCTCGGAGGCGGCGAGCTGGGCCATGTTCAGCCCGACGGCGCCATAGGCGAGGGCGAAGGCGGCCCCGAGCAGCCCCATGCGCCAGCGCGCGCGGTCGCGCTGCGCGCGCAGGGCGGCGGCGGCGATGTCGGCGCGGCGGCGGGCGGCCTCGGCATTGGGGTCGAGGCCGCGGGCGCGCTGGTCGATGACCTCGGTCAGGCGGGCGCCGGCGGCGGAATGGGAGCGCGGGGCGGCGGCCCCGGGATCCTCGGCGGCGTCCGTCGGGGCGGCGGCGGCGTCGGCGCTGCCTCCGAGCGGCGCCCCCCCGAGCGGGGCGTCGTCGGGCAGCGGCTCGGGCGCGTCATGCGAAAGGTGCGCGGGGTCGAACCCGTCGGCCTGCGGCAGGTCGGCGGTCTCGGCGCGGTAGGGAACCGGGGCGGCGCGCCAGGGCGCGGGCGCGGGCGGGGTCGCGGCGGCGGCCTCCGCGGCCGCGCGGGCCTCGGCGGCGCGGGTCTCGGCCTCGGCCGCACGGCGCGCGGCGGCCTCCGCGGCGGCGCGGCGGGCGGCCTCGGCGGCGGCCCGCTCCTCGGGGCCCGGGGGCGCGGCGCGCCAGGGACGTTCGAGATCGCGGTCGCTCATCGCGCGCCTCCACGGGCGGGGCGCGGCGCGGGCACCGGCGCGTCGGCGAGGGCCATGGTCACCGGTTCCGGGCGAGGCGCGTCGGCGGGATCGGCGGCGGCTTCGGCTTCGGCTTCGCGCGCGGCTTCCTCGGCCGCGGCCTGGGCGAGCGCGGCGGCGACCGGGTTCTCGGCCAGGTCGGTCATCGGGATGTCGGAGGCCGGAGCGGTTTCGGGCGCCGCTTCGGCGACCGCGGCGGGCGCCGCCCCGGGCGCAGCTTCAACCTCCGCGGCGGGCGCGGGCGCCTGGACGGCATTGAGGCGCGCGGCCATGGCCGCCGCCTCGCCGTTCAGCGACACGCCGATGGGCCCGTCCGGGCGCATCGCGGCCAGGGCGCCCGGCTGCGGCTCGGGCTCGGGGGCCACGGCGCCCATGGGCGGCGCGGTCGGCGCAAGCTCCGGCGGCTCGGGATAGGCGATCAGCTCCATGTCCGCGAAATCGCTCGGCCGCATCGGCCGCAGCTTCAGCCCCTGGTCCGCCACCAGCATCCGCAGCCGGTCCGGCGCGTTCAGCCAGGCCCACTCGACGCGCAGCACGTCGATCGCCTCCTGCTCGGCCGCCTTCTGGCGCTGCAGCTGCTCGACCCGCTTCGCCGCGGCGAGGGTCCGGTAGTTCACCTTGTAGGTCCAGACCGCCATGGCGGCCACGAACGCGAGCGCAAGCACGTAGAGAACGCTTCTCATCCGCCGATCCTCCGCAGCGGCGCCTGCAGCGCCGGGATGTCAGGGGCCCCGAGGGCGCGCAGGTTCTCCCGCGCCATCGGGTCGAGCGTGGATGCGTGGGCGGCGGTGCGTTCCGCCGCGCGAAGCCGGGCCGAGCGGGCCCGGGGGTTGGCCTCGACCTCGGCCTTCGACGGCTCCACCGCCTTGCGCGAGGACCGGGTGAAGGCGGGGTCGGGGCGCTCCACCGCCGGGGCGTGGCGCGAGCCGCCCGGCCCCTCGCCGCAGCGATCGGCGAGGAAGCGTTTGACGATCCGGTCCTCGAGGCTGTGGAAGGTCACGACGGCGAGCCGCCCGCCGGGGGCCAGCGCGCGTTCGGCGGCCGACAGGCCGCGGACCAGCTCCCCCAGCTCGTCATTCACCGCGATGCGCAGCGCCTGGAAGGAGCGGGTGGCGGGGTGGATCTGCCCCGGCTTCGGGCGTGGCAGGGCGCCCGAGATGACTTCGGCGAGACGCTTGGTCGTCTCGATCAGCCCGGCGTTCTTGATCGCCCGGGCGACGCGGCGCGAGGCGCGCTCTTCGCCGTAATGGAACAGGATGTCGGCCAGCTCGCCCTCGGTCGCATGGGCCACGAGGTCGGCGGCGGTGGGCCCGTCATCGCCCATGCGCATGTCGAGCGGCCCGGAGCGCATGAAGGAAAAGCCCCGCGCGTCCCGGTCGATCTGCATGGAGGACACGCCGATATCGAGCACCACGCCCGAGAGCGCGGGGGACCCGGCCTCGGCCGCATGGCGATCGAGCGCGGAGAACGCGCCCTCGATCCGGGTGACGTTGGGGTGGTCGGCGGCCCAGGCCTCGGCCATCCGGTGGGCCGAGGGGTCGCGGTCGAGCGCGAAGACCCGCCCGCCATGGGGGGCCACGCGCAGGGCGAGGGCGCGGGTATAGCCGCCCGCGCCCATGGTGCCGTCAAGGAACACGCCCGCCAGGACCTCGGGCGAAGCGCCGTCGACGAGGGCGCCGACCGCTTCGCCGGGCATGACCGGGGCGTGACCCGCCGCGGCGGCGGCCTCGGCGGCGGCGCGGATCGGGTCGGGGCCGGTCATGGGGCGCCTCCGGGACAGGGCCGGGCGGGCGCTGGACGGGCGCCGCCGGCGGAGGGGGATCCGGGCGAATTGGAAAGCGACGCGGGGGACCGGGGGGTATGCGAAACCCCGGGGGCGGGCGCGGGGGCGCGCCCGCGACCCGCGCGGCCGTGGGGGGCCGGGCGGGAGACGGTTGCGGGATGAAGGGCGCGGGGCGCGGCCCGGAGGGGGAGGCGGATCACAGCTCGTCCTCCTCGTCGTCATCCCAGTCGAGGCCCAGCAGCGGGTTGCCGTCGTCGAGGGCGGCTTCGTCGCGGCGGGCGCATTCGGCGGCCCAGTCGTCCGCGGCCCAGATCTGGAAGGTCTGGTCGGCGCCGACGAAGGCGACCTGCCCCGAGGCGGCGTAGGCCTCGCGCAGGTGGGCGGGCAGCACCACGCGCCCCGCCGGGTCCACGGGCAGGACCTCCATGCGGGCGCCGAACAGGTGCTCGAGATTCTTGCGCGCGGCGGAGCCGGGCTGCAGGCGGCGGATCTTCTTGCGGATCTTCTTCAGGTAGGGGAGCGAGTAGCCGTCGATGCAGGGCTCCTTGTCCATGTTGGGGACAAGGCGCAGGGCCATGGGGACGCCCTCGGCTTCCAGCTCTCGCCGGAAGTCGGCCGGGACGGAGACCCGTCCCTTCGAGTCCACCTTGTGGACCCAGGCGCCGTGGAAGCCCTCTTGCATCGGGGCCCTGCTCTCCCTCGTTCGCGCGTTCGGTTCCCCGAACGCAAGGCGGGCCGCGCCATGTCCTGGCGCGACCCGCCCGCGTCCCTACGAAGTTCCGTCGTTCCGCGCGTTCTTCGCATGTCGCCGGGCGGACCCGGCTGTCGATGGGGCTCGGCTGCTCGACCTTGCCTCTGTGAAACCCGACCGCCCTTTTTGGATCGTCCCGGGTCATCGCCTCTGGGAAATGATTTACCACGACATTTCAGGCCACCCAAGGGGATTTTATGGATTCTGATGGGACAAAGCCCCCGCGCGGCATGGGCCGGGATGGGGCGGCGCACGGGGCGCCGCCGGATATGGAGACCTCGGACCGAGGCGCCCCTAGATATGGGGTCCATCCGTTCATCTTACGTATATGATTAAAATTGGATGGATCACGGCGGGCGGGCGCGCCCCGGCGCGGTTTCGCCTGAAACGGGTCGAATCGCGCCGGGATCCCGTGGGAATCCAGTGAATCGGGCGGGGATCGGCCACGTGGTGGGATGGGGTGGGATGACCCTCGGCATCCCGGCGGCATCCCGGCGGCGCCACGGCGGCGCCCTTGTGGGGACGGGTGGGATGGCATGGGACGGACCGCGCCGTGGGCCGCGCCCGGCGCCGGGACGCGGGCGCCCGGGAGGGCGCGGCATGGGCGCCAGGGCCGCCGCCCGGCGCCGGAGCGCCCGCGCCGGGCGGCGCGGGGAAGAGAAGAAGCGTGCGAACGGCCTGTAAGCCGGATTCTGTCCGGGGGCGCGAGGCCCCCTGGACGGCCATTCATCTGGACCCCCGGTCGCCCGGGGGTTCTCGCGGTCCACCACTGGGGGCCGGTCGCAGACAACCCGGCGCCGCGCGAGGCGGCTCCCCCATAACTTGACCTTGCGCCCGGCGGGGCTTGCCATGCCGTCCCTGTCGCCAGGGCCGCGGTGGGCTCTTACCCCACCGTTTCACCGTCGCCGTCCCGCGGGACGGCGGTCTGTTCTCTGTGGCGCTTTCCCTCGGGTCAGGGCGAACCCCTCCCCGGCCGGGCGTTACCCGGCGCCGCGTCTGCGTGGCGTCCGGACTTTCCTCGGCCCGCCCGAAGGCGCGCCGCGACCGTCCAGCCATCCGCACGGGGCGCTGGATACGCCGCAATCGCGTCCGCGTCCAGCGCCGCGGACGGGTTTCCCGCGCCCCGGCGGCCGCCCGCGCCGCGCCGCCCCGGCGGCGCCGGGCGGCCGAGCGGGGGGCGTCATGCCCCCCCGAGGCCGCCCGCACCCGGCGCAGGTCTTTCCCGAATGGCCGCCCCAGGGGGGACGAGCCCCCCGTTCGGCGCCGGCGTGCGGCTGCGCCGCCCCGGCGCGCGGCCCCGCCCGGTCAGCTCTGCGCCAGCGCCAGCGCCGCCAGCCGCGCCGCCAGGACCCGCGAAGGCGCGCCCCCCGGCGCCGTGCGCGCCGCCCCTGGCGCCCAGCGCAGCCGCGCGGCCTCGAGCGCCGCATCCTCGCCCGCGGCCCCCTCCCAGCGGTAGCCCAGCCCGGCGCAGGCCCTGAGCGCCATCGCCCGACCCAGCCCCTCGAGCGCCAGCCCCTCGGCCGCCGCGGGGCGCGGCACGGCATGGCCCGCCGCCGCCAGCCGCTCCCAGTCGAAACGCTCGCCCGGGTCGTCCTTGCGCCCCGGGGCCACGTCGGAATGGGCCAGCACGCGGGAAGCGGGGATGTCCCAGCGCGCCCGGATCTGCGCCAGGAGCGGGATCAGCGCCGCCATCGCCGCCTCGGCATAGTCCGGCGCCTCCGGCCCGCTGAACGGCCCCGGATAGTCGATCTCGATCCCGATCGAGCGCGAATTGACGTCCCGCACGTCCCCCCAGGCCGCCAGCCCCGCATGCCAGGCGCGCCGGTCCTCGGGGACCAGCCGCAGCACGGTCCCGTCGCGGCCCACCAGGTAATGCGCCGACACCTCCGGCCCCGGATCGCAGAGCCGGTCGCGCGCGGCCTCCATGCTCTCCATCGCCGTGCCGTGGATCAGGATGATGTCCGGCCGCGCGCCCCCCTTGCGCGGGCCGTGGTTGGGCGAGGGGCGGTCGGTTATGCTCAGGCTCATTCGCGCGTCTCCGGCAGATCCAGCGGGGCGCAGAGCAACATGAAGGCCGCGCCGATGTCGACCCCGCAGCCGCCTGCCGACGACGACGCCGGCGCCCCCGCCGACGCCCCCATCGTCGCCCCGTCGGACCGCGCGCCCCGCCCCCTGCGCAACCGGGTGGACCCGGAGGGAGGGCTGCACGCCGTCCCTGCCCGCGGCGGGATGATGGGCAATCGCGGCCGGCTGCACGACGCCGGGGGGCGGGTCCTGCGGCGCTGGACCACGACGGCCTGGATCTGCTGCGCCCTCTCGTTCAGGGGACGCCGCCGGGCGCCGATGCCGCCGCGGGGCTACACGGCGCTGTTCTTTCTCGACGAGGCCGCCGCGCTCGCCGCCGGACATCGCCCCTGCTTCGAGTGCCGACGCGCCGACGCCCTCGCCTATGCCGAGGCCTTCGCCCGGGGCGCGGGCCTGCGCGGCGGGCGGGCGCGGGCCGCCGCGATGGACGCGGCGCTGCACGCGCAGCGCCTCGGGCCGCGCCCCCATGTCGCCCCCGCCGCGGACCCCGCCGCCCTGCCCCAGGGCGCGATGCTGCTGGATGCGGGCGGCCGGGCGCTGCTGCGGGTCGAGGATGGCGTGCGGCCCTGGGGCTGGGCGGGCTATGGCGCGCGCGAGGCCCTGCCGGGGCGGGCCGCGCTGCTGACCCCGCCCGCCTCGGTCGCCGCGCTGCGCGAAGGCTGGCGGGTCATGGTGCATCCCTCGGGGGACGCGGAGGCGCCGTGAGGCCCAAGGATGGACGTCCCGGGATCGAAGCCCCAAGAGAAAGCCCCGGGATGGAAACGGCGGCGCGGGGTCCCGCCCCGCGCCGCCGCCATGTCTTCAGCGCTTGCGCCCGCCGCCGGGGCCGCGCCCGCCGGGGCCGCCCGGGCCGCGCCCGGGACCGCCCGATCCGCCGCGCCCGCCATCGCCGCCGCCCGGACCGCGGCCGCCGCCGCCGGACCGAGCCGGACCGCGGCCGCCCGAGGGCCCGCCGCGCTCTCCCCCGCGCTCGCCGCCGCCGCCGGTGCGACCACCGCCGTCACGGGCCGGGCCGCCGGACCAGCCCGACGCCTTGTCGCCGCCGCGCGCGCCCTCGGGGCGCCCGCCCTTGCCGCCGGGCTTGCCCCTCGCCGCCGGGCCGGGCTTGGCCGAGACCTCGAAATCACGTCCGCGCATGCCGGGACCCGCGGGCTTGCGCCGCGCCGGCGCCGCCGCGGCGGGCTTGCCGCCCGGTTTGTCCGCGGGCCCGCCCGCGCCGGGCTTGCCCCCGCGGCGCAGCGAGGCCGAGGCGTCGCGCGCCCCGCCCTTCGCCCCGCCCTTCTGGCCCTTCGGCGCCGGCGGCTCCCACGCCTCCAGCCCCAGCTGGTCGCGCAGCACCTTGGCCTTGATCTCCTCCGCATCCCCGGCGCGCAGTTCGCCAAGCTGGAACGGCCCGTAGCTGACCCGGATCAGGCGGCCCACGTCGAAGCCCAGCGCGCCCAGCGCGCGGCGGATCTCGCGGTTGCGGCCCTCACGCAGGCCCACCGTCAGCCAGGCGTTGGCGCCCTGCTGGCGGTCGAGCGTGAACTCCATCGGCTGGAACACCTCGCCGTCGATCACCATCCCGTCGGCGAGCGGCGCCAGGTCCTTTTCCGTCGGGCGGCCATGCACGCGCACGCGGTAGCGGCGCAGCCAGCCGGTACTCGGCAGCTCCAGCCGCCGCTTCAGATCGCCATCGTTGGTCAGCAGCAGCAGCCCCTCGGAATTGAGGTCGAGCCGCCCGACCGACACCACCCGCGGCAGCTCGGGCGGCAGGTTGGCGAAGACCGTGGCGCGGCCCTCCTCGTCGCGCTCGGTCGTCACCAGCCCGGCGGGCTTGTGATAGCGCCACAGCCGCGGGCGCTCGGGCGGATCGAGCGGCACGCCGTCGACCTCCACCAGGTCGGCGGGCCCGACATTGAGGGCCGGGCTGTCGATGCGCTTGCCGTTCACGCGCACGCGGCCGTCCTCGATCATGCGTTCGGCCACGCGGCGCGAGGCGACGCCCGCGCGGGCGAGGCGTTTGGCGATGCGCTCGCCGTCTCGGGAATCATCCTGGGTCATGTCATGGGCATACGCCGCGCGGCCCGCCGCGCCAAGCGGGCCCGAGGGGCGGGGGCCGGAAATCCGCCGCCATGCAGGCCGCCGGGCGCGGGCCAGGGCTCGAAAAGCTCGCACAGGCCGCCGTGAAAGGGTAAAGAGAATATGAACCGGACCTGCGTTCCCGAGGGGAATCGCCGCCGGAGATCGCTGGACCACGCCGGAGCCGTTTCGATGAAGAAGACCTTTTCCCTCGCCGCCGCCGCCGCCCTTTTCGCAGGCGCCGCCGCCGCCGCCCCCCTGTCGCCGGTCACCTATTCGATGATCAACGGCGATGGGCAGGCCTCTTTCGGCTCCTTCAACTACTGGGACATCAACTATGACGGCGTCGGCGCGGTCAGCGGGGCCGGCCCCAAGACCTCGGATGGCGAATTCCTGTCGGGCGGCGCCGGCGACCTGACCGACGGGTATATCGAGACGCAGCACTGGAACACGCCCGGGATCGAGAACACCGCGGGGACCGGCCCCTATGTCGGCTGGTATCTCGACAGCCCGGTCATCACCTTCGACTTCGGGACCGACGTGGTGATCGACGAGGTCACCCTGCATTACGACAGCGGGGCCACGGGCGGCGTGAACGCGCCCGCCAGCTTCTCGTTCGGCGTGCAGGGCGGAACCCCGTTCAGCTCCGGGACGCTGTCCAACGTCGCCGGGCCGACCTCCACCACCCTGACCGCGTTGAACGCGGCCGGATCGCTGTTCGAGATGACCATCGTCTCCTCCGGCTCCTGGACCTTCGTGTCCGAGGTGACCTTCCAGGGCTATGTGATCGGCGGGACCGCCGACGTGCCCGTCCCCGCCGCCGCGCCGCTGCTGCTGGGCGCGCTCGGGGCCATGGGGATCGCCGCGCGCCGCCGCCGCGGCTGAGGCGCGCGCACCGCATCCGCCCTCGAAAGGGGAGCGGAGAGGCTGAAGCCTCGGAAGGGACGGCCCCCGGGCCGTCCTTTTTTTCATGCGCGTTTTTTCTGCGTGAGGCGGCGGGGCGGGGCGCGCCGGGCTTCCCCCCCGCCCCGCGCCCGCCTACATCATGGGCGCATGACCGACGCGCCGTTCCGATCCCTGATGCCCGAGGCCCTGGCCGAGGCCCGCGCCGCCGCCGCGCGCGGAGAGACGCCCGTGGGGGCGGTTCTGACCGATTCGTCGGGCCGAATCATCGCCCGCGCCGGGAACCGGGTGCGCGAGCTGCACGACCCCATCGCCCATGCCGAGATCCTGGCGATTCGCGCCGCCTGCGCCGCCGCCGGCTCCGAACGGCTGCCCGGCGCAGTGCTTTGGGTGACGCTCGAGCCCTGCCCCGCCTGCGCCGCCGCCATCGCCGCGGCGCGCATTTCGCGGGTGATTTACGGCGCCGCGGACCCGAAATCGGGTGGAATCGAGCAGGGACCGCGGGTGTTCGACCATCCCCAGTCCCATCACCGCCCCGAGGTGATCGCCGGCGTGGCGGCCGAAGAAAGCGCCGCGCTGCTGCGCGATTTCTTCGAGGAAAAACGATTTCGCTGACGCGGTATCACGTTCGTGTCACGCGCGGACCTGTACCCGTTCTTCATCGAGACGAAAGACGTCCTCTCGCCCCGCCTCGCTGAGGAAGCGTGGGGAGGCGGGGAGAGAGACGGGCCCGGAAGACGCGCCGTTCCCGCGCGTCCATGGGCGGTCCCGCGCCTCAAAAGCGCGGCGTCGCGGCCTTCTGGGGAGGTCCGCGACAGTTCGGTCCGGGGGCGGGTGATGGGGATCCCGCCCCCAGGCCGGGCGACAAGGTCGACGCCGCCGCATGGAGTTCGCATGCGGAAGTCCCGGCGCCCGACCGCTGAAAGGGTCTCGTTGTGGAAGTCGTCGCCGCTGGGGAGCGGGCGTCTTCCATGCCCCCGGGGGAGCGCACGCCCCCGGGGGCCCTCCCTCCCCGGTCGAGGCTTTGACGACACGCCTTTTTCTTCGCCGCACCGGCCCCCTCCCGGCCATCAGCGGCTTGACCGATTGGGTTGCACGCCGTCTTCCAGGCACGGGGAACGGCATATTTGAGAACGAAGCGCCCCGGGGCCGCCGGAGACCTCTCCGGCCGCGCCCGGGGCGTCTTTCGTTGCGGCGCGCGCCGCGCCCGCCTGCGCCGGGCGGGGGCGCTTGCCCCGCCCGGCGGGCGCGATCAGAACTCTTGCGGCGCCATCACGTCCATCTCCACCACGTCGACGCCCGGCAGGCCGTCCTTCATCACCTGCGCCGACTGCTCGAGGATCGGGAAGGTCTTGTAGTGGCAGGGGATGACCGTCTTGAAGTTGAAGAAGGTCTTCGCCGCATAGGTCGCGCGCTTCATGTCCATGGTGAAATGGCCGCCGGCGCAGAGGATGCCGATCTCGGGCTGGTGCAGCGCCTCGAACACGCCCATGTCGGCGGTCACGTCGGTGTCGCCCGAGAAATAGATGGTGCGGCCCGCGTGCGAGATCATGAAGCCCGCCTCGGACCCCGCGCCCTCGCCATAGGAATGGACGGCGTTGACCATGGTCACCGCGACGTCGCCGAGCATCACCGTGCCGCCCTTGTTGAAGCCGATCGCCTCGAGGCCCGTGGCTTCGGACAGCTTGCCCGCGGCGTCGTAGATGCAGACGGGCGGCGCGCCGGTCGCCTTGCAGACCTCGGCCGCGTCGTTGATGTGGTCGAAATGGCCGTGGCTGATCAGCACATGGGTCGCGCCCGCCACCGCCTCGTCGAACTTCGCCTCGTCGAAGCTGGGATTGCCGCGCAGCCAGGGGTCGATCAGCAGGACCTGGTCGCCGATCTCGATGCGGAAGCCGGAATGGCCCAGCCAGGTGATCTTCATTTGAACTCTCCATCGTGGAAATGTTTTCCGCGGCAAGGGCATGGCCCCTGCGCGCCCGCGGCCTATCATGCCGGGGAACGCGGCGCGGGCAAGCCCGGCGACGTGAAGGGCGGGTGAAACCCGGTTGAACCTCTCTGAAAGGGCGCGGGCATGGAGACCATCGACAGCTATTGCGAACGCCTGGGTCCCGGGTTCTGGGCCGAGCCGCTGAACGCGCTGAGCAACCTCTCGTTCATCATCTGCGCGCTGGTCGCCTGGCGGATCGCGCGCCGGGCGGGGCGCAGCGGCGATTACGCGGTGCGCGCGCTGGTGGGGACCGAGCTGGTGATCGGCGTCGGGTCCTTCCTGTTCCACACCTTCGCCACCCGCTGGGCGGCGGCGGCGGACGTGATCCCGATCCTGGTCTTCATCCTGTTCTACATCCATTTCGCCACCACCCGCTTCTTCGGCGCCCCGGCCTGGGGCGGCCTCGTTGCGGTGGCGGCGTTCTTTCCCACGGCGGCGGGGCTGGGCGCGGCGATAAGGGCTGTGCTGGGGCCGCTCAACGGCTCGGCGGGCTATGGCGCGGTGCTGCTGGTGATCGTCGGCTATGGCGCGGCGGCGCTGAAGACGGCGCGCAGCGCGGTGGGGAGGGACCTGCTGATCGGGGCGGGGATGCTGTTCGTCTCGCTGGTGTTCCGCACGCTCGACGATCAGCACGGGCCGGTCTGCGCGGCGCTGCCCATCGGCACGCACTGGGCCTGGCACCTGCTGAACGGCGTGATGCTGGCCTGGATGACCGTCATCATCGTGCGCCACGGGGCGCTGAAGCGGGCGGACTGACGCCCGCTTGCGCCGCGCCCCTGCCCGCGCTATCCCACCCGCAAGACCTGTCCACCGCTTCCCCGGAGCCTGCGCCCATGACCATCGACAAGGCCACCGCCGCCCGCGTCGCCCATCTCGCCCGCATCCGGGTCGAGGACGCGCAGCTCGAGCCGCTGGCCGCCGATCTCGGCAAGATCCTCGACTTCATGGAGCAGCTCGGCGAGGTCGACGTGGAGGGCGTGGAGCCGATGACCTCGGTCACCCCGATGGCGCTGAAGCGGCGCAAGGACGAGGTGACCGACGGCGGCATCCAGGACAAGGTGCTGGCCAACGCGCCCGACGCGCGCGACGGGTTCTTCACCGTCCCGAAAGTGGTCGAGTAAGGGGAACGCCCCTGCCGCGCCTGGTGAAACGCCGCCCCCCGGGGCGGCGTTTCGCTTTTCGGGCCGCCATTTTCCCGCCACGCGCATTTCACCCCACCGCCCCGAGCGGCGCGTTATCATGCCCGCCCGCGGCGTCCCGCCGCGGCCGCAGACCTGACGCCAGGAGGACCAGAATGCGCGCCCTCGCCCCCGCCCTATCCGCCCTTCCGGCCGCCCTCGCGACCCTCGCCCTCGCGGCGTTCGGAAGCGCCGCCCTGCCCGACCCCGCCGCCGCCCAGCGGGCCGAGACGCGGGAGCTGACCTGCAATTCCTCGGATTTCGGCGAGAAGCTCTGCCCCGCGGGCGGCCGCGTGCGCAGCGCGGTGCTGATCGACCAGCGCTCCCGCGCCCGCTGCATCGAGGGCGCGTCCTGGGGCGTGCGGGGCGATTCCGTCTGGGTCTCCCAGGGCTGCCGGGCGGCGTTCCGGGTGATCGTGGATCCGGGCCGGCGCGGCGGCGTGATCGGCATCCCCGAGCTGCGGGGCGGCGAGGTGGCCTGCAATTCCAACGACTACGCAAGGCGGCGCTGCGAGATCCCGCTGGGCGCCAACTGGGTGCGGCTCGAGGAACGCCGCTCCAACGCCGCCTGCGTCTGGGGCGAAAGCTGGGGCGCGCGGCCGGGCGAGGTCTGGGTGGATCGCGGCTGCGCGGGGCGCTTCGGCTACCGCGCCGCGCGCGCGCGGCCCGCGGGCGGCGGCTGGGAGGAGCTGCGCCTGCGGGACCGCGACGACGACCGGCGGGATGACCGACGCGACGACGGGCGCGACGACCGGCGCGACGATGGCGGCGTCTGGCGCGCCCCGGGCGAGGACGGCGTGTGGCGCGAAGGCCCCCGCCGCGCCCCCGCCCCGGCCCCGCGCCCGCGCCGCGACGACTGGGACGATGACTGGGACGACGACCGGCGCGACGACGGGCGGCGCGCGGACGGCGTGATCTCGTTGATCCCCGGCGTGCAGATCATCATCGGCGGCGGCGAGCGCGACGACGACCGCTATGACAACCGCGCCGAGCGGTTCGAGCGGCGCGAGATGCGCCGCGCCATCCGCGCCTGCCGCCGGTTCGCCGAGGACAACCCCGACCGGCTCGACGCCTTCTGGGTCGAGGCCGCCTCCGCCCGCGACTTCCGGATCGAATCCGTGGGCCAGGCCTGGCGGGTCGAGGGCCCGTTCACCGCCTGGCGCCGGGGGCGGGAGACGCTGGAATACGCGAGCTGCCGGGTCCGCGACGGGGTGATCACCGCCTTCCGCCGGCGCTGAGGCCGCTTCCGCGCCTTGCGCCGCCGCCGGCCGCCGGCGCGACGCCTGCCCGGGCGCGGGCCGGCGGGCGAGCGGGGGCCCTGCGCCCCCCGAGCCCGGCGGCCCTCCCCTCGCCGACCGGGGGGCGGATCCGGCCGCTCGGGGGGGCCGCGCCCCCCGCTCGCGACCGGAGGGCGGCCGGGGGCCGCCCGCGCCCCGAACCGCCGCCACGCCTTTCCCCCCGCGTTTCGCCGCCGCGCCCTGCGCCGCCCGGGTTGAAGCCGCCCCCGCGCCCCGCTATCACCGGCGGCTGAGACCCGCGCGCGCGGGGCTTTCGCGGGGCCGCCCCCCGCGGCGGCCCGGGCGCCGCGCCGACACGCATTCATCACAGGCGGCCGACATGTCCGAACTCACCCGACTGACCATCGCCGAGGCCCGCGACCGGCTGCGCGCCGGGGACGTCACGGCGGCCGAGCTGACCGAGGCCAGCCTCGCCGCCATCGACGCCGCGGACGCGCTCGGGGCCGTCACCGCGAAGACGCCCGAAAAGGCGCGCGAGATGGCCGCCGCCGCGGATGCGCGCCTCAAGGCCGGGGACGCGCCGGACCTCTGCGGCATCCCCCTCGGGATCAAGGACCTGTTCTGCACCGAGGGCGTCGCCAGCCAGGCCGCGTCCAACATCCTCTCCGGCTTCGTGCCGCCTTACGAATCCACCGTCACCACCCAGCTCTGGGACCAGGGCGCGGTGATGGTCGGCAAGCTGAACATGGATGAGTTCGCCATGGGCTCGTCGAACGAAACCTCGTGCTACGGGAACGCCGTGAACCCGTGGCGGGCCGAGGGCTCGGACAAGGCGCTGACCCCGGGCGGGTCCTCGGGCGGCTCGGCGGCGGCGGTGGCCGCGGAGCTGTGCCTCGGGGCCACCGGCACCGACACCGGCGGGTCGATCCGCCAGCCCGCCGCCTTCACCGGCATCACCGGTGTGAAGCCGACCTATGGGCGCTGCTCGCGCTTCGGCATCGTCGCCTTCGCCTCCTCGCTCGACCAGGCGGGGCCGATGACCAAGACCGTGCGCGACTCCGCCATCATGCTGCGCGCCATGGCCGGGCATGACCCCAAGGACAGCACCTCCGCCGACATCCCCGTCCCGGATTTCGAGGCGATGCTGACAGGCGACATCCGCGGCAAGAAGATCGGCATCCCGAAGGAATACAAGATCGACGGGATGCCGGAGGAGATCGACGCCCTCTGGCATCGCGGCGCCGAGATGCTGCGCGACGCGGGGGCCGAGGTGGTCGACATCTCGCTGCCCCACACCAAGTACGCGCTGCCGGCCTATTACGTGATCGCGCCCGCCGAGGCGTCTTCGAACCTCGCGCGCTATGACGGCGTGCGCTACGGGCGCCGCGCGACGCTGGAGGCCGGGGACGGGATCACCGAGCTCTATGAGAAGACCCGCGCCGAGGGCTTCGGCCCCGAGGTGCAGCGCCGCATCATGATCGGCGCCTATGTCCTCTCCGCCGGGTATTACGACGCCTATTACCTGAAGGCGCAGAAGGTCCGCACCCTGATCAAGCGCGACTTCGAGAACGTCTTCGCGGACGGCGTGGACGCGATCCTGACCCCCGCCACCCCCTCGGCGGCCTTCGGGCTCGGGGACATGAAGGACGCGGACCCGGTCGAGATGTACATGCAGGACGTCTTCACCGTGACGGTGAACCTGGCGGGCCTGCCGGGCGTCTCGGTCCCCGCGGGCCTGTCGAAGACCGGCCTGCCGCTGGGCCTGCAGCTGATCGGGCGGCCCTGGGAAGAGGGCGAGATGATGAACATCGCCAGCGTCATCGAGACCGCCGCGGGCTTCCAGGCGAAGCCCGGCAAGTGGTGGTGAGCGCGCAGCAAGGCTGACCCGCGGGGCTGACATGCGAAAGGGGAGGGGCCCGGCCCCTCCCCTTTTTTCATGCGTGGACGCGGCGTCATTCGATGCCGAGGATCCAGCCTTCCTCGCGCGCGGCGATCCAGGCCTCGGCCTCGGACAACCCGGCGGGCCGGGCGAACAGCCCCTCCAGCGCCCCGGCCCGGTCCAGCGCCGAGAACCGCTCTGCGAGGAAGCGCACCTGGGCCACGTCGCGAATCTCCTCCGGGCCCCGGGCCGCCTCGATGGCCGAGGCCCAGAGCGAGGGGAAGATCTCGGCCAGCGTCACCGGGGCGTCGGGTTGCACGAAGCCGCCCTCGAACGGCCAGACCGCCACCGACCCGGCAAGGCCAGGGGCCTGGCGCAGCCCCTCCAGCGCCTTGACGCCCAGCAGCGCCTGGCTGCCGACCGAGCCGGGATAGGCCAGCTTCCACACCGGCTGCGCCTGGCCGTCGGCGCCCGGCATCGTGCGGGCGTGGGTCTCGCATAGGCGCAGCTCCGGCGGATGGTCGGGATGGCCCGGCCCCTTCTTCGGCGACAGCCCGTCATAGCGCCGGCCCTGCGGGTGGCCCCAGAACGGCCCCTCGCCGGGGAAGGCGTCGTTCAGCGCCGCGGCGGCGTCGAAGCGGTTGGACCGGTTGGACCCGGCGTCGTCCTCGATCACCTCGGAGAGACGGCGCCAGAGCGCCAGCGCATCGGGCCGCCCCGCCAGCGCAAAGGCGGCGCCGACCGGGTAGCCGAAGGCGAAGTCGAACCCCGCCAGCATCCGCCCGCCCTCGGCGATCGTCTTGCGGGCGAGCCCTGCGACCCAGCCCATGCAGTCGGCCCGGGTGCGGAAATAGAAGGTCTCGCAGCCATCGGCGTCGGCAAGCCCGGCATGGATCGCGTCCTTGACCGGACGGGCCGCCGACGGCCCGTCCGCCGCCGACCAGTCCACCATCACGATGCGGGAGAAGCGCGCCTCGGCCATGCCCCTAGTGCCCCAGCTTCTTCTTCATCCGCCGCAGGAAGATCCCCACGCAGATCACCACCGGCGGCACCAGCAGCGCCGTCACATAGGCCTTGTCGAGCCCCACCGACTTGCCCAGCGGCCCCAGCGTATAGGCGCAGAGCGAGACCGCGTAGTAGGAGATGGCGACGATGGACAGGCCCTCGACCGTCTCCTGCAGCCGCAGCTGGGTCTCGGCGCGCTTGTCCATGCTCTCGAGCAGCGCCTGGTTCTGCTGGGCGATGTCGACCTCGACCCGCGTGCGCAGCAGGTTGGCGATGCGCGCGGCGCGGTCGGACAGGTCCGAGAGCCGCCGCTCCGCCGCCTCGCAGGTGCGCATGGCGGGCTTGTAGCGGCGCAGCATGAACTCGCCCATCGTCTGGCGCCCGTTCAGCCGCGCCTCGCGCAGCACCGCGATGCGTTCGTCCACGATGGCGGCATAGGCGCGGGCGGCGCCGAAGCGGAAGGCGGCCTCGGCGCTCATCCGCTCGATCTCGGCCGACAGGTCCGTCAGCTGCGCCAGCACCTCGCGCCCCGCCTGGTCGTCGGCGGCGAGGTGCTGCGCCAGGGCCGTCAGCTCGCGGTCGATCTCGGCCAGGCGGCGCGAGACGCGGCGGGCGACGGGAAGGGTGAGCATGGAGACCGACTTGTAGGTCTCCACCTCCAGCAGGCGCTGCACGGCGCGGCCGAGGCGCCGGGGGCCGAGCCCCTCGGGCGCCACGACGGCGATGCGCGTCAGCCCGTCCTCGTGCACCCGGAAATCGCTGCCCGCGGCGGCGTCGTCCCCGAGGATGCGGGCCGCGGCGAAGCTTTCGCGCACGAAATGATCGCCGAACCGCTCGGGCAGGATCTGCGCCGCGGCGGCGATGTCCGGCGCGGCGGCGACCTCCACCAGGCTCGCCGACACCACCACCCCCGGCGCGGCCTCGAGCCAGTCGCGCGGCAGCAGCGACAGCGGCGCGCCGTCGAAGGGCTTCTCGCCCGCGCCGTCGAGGAACAGCGTGTAGGTGACGAACTCGGTATGCCGTTCCCATTTCAGCATCCCGCGGCCGACCGGGCCCATCCAGTGATCGGCGCCCGGCGCCGGGTGGGCGGCGCCGAAGCGGTCGATCAGGTCCACGAGATGCGCGCGGTCGAGCGCGGGGTCCCGTTCAGCGGCCTGCTGGGGCTGCTTGAAGGCGACCTGGACGGCGCGGCAGGGCGCGCGCAGCTCGGGGAACGGCCGGGCGTGCAGCTCGTTGGCGAGGGGGATGCGGTTCTCGTGCTGCCGCGGCAGGCGGGTGCTCATCAGGGTCGTGTCCCGGGCGTAAGAAGGCGGTCCGGCGACGATGCAGGGCCGGGCGGCGGCGGCGAAAGGCGGCATGGGCGCGCAGAAGCGGCGCTTGCTGCAGTGCAAACATGGCTTGCGGCAGGGGCGGGGCCGCGGGCGCGGCCGGGTGGAAAGGGGGCGACCGGCGCGCGCCAGACGCCCCCGTCGCGGCGGCTCAGCCCGGCAGGGCCGCCGCCGCGTCCGCCAGCGCGCCGGGCAGCGCCTCGGCGAAGGCGTCGAGGTCGGCGTCGGTTCCGGCGGAGACCCGGATGCAGCGGTCCTGCGGCGCCACGAAGGGCATGCGCACGAACACGTCCCGCGCGATCAGGCCGCCCAGCACGGCGCGGGCGAAGTCCCCGCCCCGCCCGCAATCGACGGCGACGAAGTTCGCCGCCGAGGGCAGCGCCGAGAGGCCGTTCGCCGCGGCGATGGCGCCGATCCGGTCCCGCGCCGCGGCGATGCGGGCCACGGTCTGCGCGGCGTAGTCGGCATCGGCCAGCGCCGCCAGCGCGCCGACCTGGCCGACGCGGTTGATGCCGAAATGGTTGCGCACCTTCTCGAACGCCCGGATCACACCCGCCTCGCCGATGGCATAGCCGATGCGGGCGCCCGCCATCCCGTGCACCTTCGAGAAGGTGCGCATCCGGATCACCCGCGGATCGTTCGGGTCGATCGGCGGCATCGTCCCCTCGGGGGCGCATTCGGCATAGGCCTCGTCGAGGATCAGCAGGCAGCCATCGGGCACGCCCTCGATCATCCGCTGCACCGTGGCGGCGTCGTGCCAGGATCCCATCGGGTTGTCGGGGTTGGCGAAATAGACCAGCGGCGCGCCCGTCTGCCGCGCCGCGGCCAGCAGCGCATCGGGGTCTTCGTGGTCCCCGGCATAGGGGACCTTGACCGCCTGCCCGCCGAAGCCCGCCACGTGGTAGAGGAAGGTCGGGTAGGCGCCGTCCGAGGTGACGATGGGCGTGCCCGCCTCGGTCACCAGCCGCACGATGAGGCCGAGGAGCCCGTCGATCCCCTCGCCGATCACCACGTTCTGCGGCGTCACGCCGTGATGGGCGGCCAGCGCCTCGCGCAGCTCGTAGCTTTCGGGGTCGGCGTATTTCCAGATCCCCGCGCGCAGCTCCGCCTCCATCGCCGCGAGGGCGCGGGGCGAGGGGCCGAACACGCTTTCATTGGCGCCGATGCGGGCGCGGAAGGGGCGGGACCGGGCGCGTTCCTGCGCCTCGGGGCCGACGAAGGGGACCGAGGCGGGCAGCGACTGCGCCAGGGGCGTGAAGCGGGGGCCGCGGGCGGAGAGGGCGGGGGCGTCGGACATGGCGGGCTCCGGGAAAGCTTGGATCGGGCGGAGCGGCGCCATGCGGCGCGCGCGCGGGAGGCGCATCTCGCCGCAGATGGGCGCCGGGGTCAATCCAAAGCGCGCCGCCGCGGCGCCGGGCGCAGGCGTTCAGCGCGGGGTCGAGACCTCGAACACCTGCGCGAGGGCCGGCGCGGCCAGCATCGCCCCCGCGGCGGTCGGCAGCGCGTCGTCGCGATAGAGCGGCGCGCCGGTCTCGTCCTCGAGCAGGCAGGCGCTGGCCCGCGGGCCCTTGTCCGGGTCCAGCGGGCACCAGGCGTCGAGCAGGTCGACATAGACCGTCCCCGGCGGCATCGCCGCGGCGGCGCGCAGCAACAGCGCCGTCTCGGCCCGGTAGGCGGCGCGGCTGGGCGCGGGCGGCAGGGGCGTGCCGAAGCGTTCCCGCCGCAGCCGCGCGGCCCCGAGATCGAACGCCAGCGTCGGCGGCGGCGGCAGCACGATCACCTGCAGGCCCGCGTCATGCGCCGCCTCGGCCGCCGCCACCAGCTGCAGCGCGCCGCCGGGATCGCGGGCCATCGCGCGCGCGAACCCGCCCGAGAGCACCACCATCCGCCCCCCCGCCTCGGCCGCCATCTTCGGGGCGGCGGCGACCATCGCCGCGCAGTCCTCGGACGCGTTCGGGCCGATGAAGGGCGGGCAGCCGGGGCGCGCCAGCGACAGGCCCCGCAGCCCCGCCCGCGTCGCCGCTGCGGCCACGCCCGGCAGCGCCGCCAGCGCCGCCCCGTCGCCCCACAGCGCCACCCGCGCGGGCGCGAGCGCGCCGCGCAGGCCGACGCCGTCATAGGGGTTCTCGATCCCCACCCCGAAATCGCAGCCGGGGAAGAGGGGAGAGGCGGCGCAGCGCTCCTCGTCGAACGGGGGGGCGGCGGCCTCGAGCACCGCCAGCGCCCCGGGCGACAGCCGCTGCGGCGCCCCGCCCGAGCGCAGGCCCTGCCAGCCGGTGAAGACCAGCGCCGCGGCGCAGAGAAGGCCGAGCCCGGCGCCGACGCCCCAGCGCATCCGGCGACGCAGCGCCGCCAGCGCCCCGCCGACGGTCAGCGCGGCAAGGGCGGCGGCGGCGAGCGGCAGGCCGAGCGCCGCGCCCTCGCCGCGCACCGAGACCGCCAGCGCCGCCGCGGCGGGCAGCCAGAGCCACAGCCCCCAGGCGTTCCGGCCCAGCGCCGCCAGCGGGCGCAGCGACAGGATCCGCGCCACCGGCCCGCGCCCCTCGGCCATCAGGATCAGCGCCGCCCCCGCCACCGGCGCCAGCGACGGAAAGCCCGGCGCCCCCGACGGGCCCGGCGACCAGGCCAGCGCCACGCCCAGCAGCGCCGCCCCCGCGATCCCGGCGGCCCCGGCGATGCGGGGGCGCAGCTCCGGCCCCGCTCCCGCGGCCACCAGGGCGCCGGTCAGAACCTCCCAGCCGCGCGCGGCGGCCGAGGTATAGGCGAGGCCCCCGGGGGCCGCCTGGACGGCGTAGGCGAAGCTCGCCGCCAGCAGCAGCGACAGGAGCGCCGGGAAGCCCTGCGGCATCCGCGGGGCGGCGACGGCCGTCAGCAGCGCCAGCGCCGCCAGCAGCTGCGCCGCCGCCGCCGGGGCCCAGAGATGCGCGAGCGGCAGCGCCCCCGCCGGGGCCGTCAGCGGCGCGCCCGGGGCCATGGCGATGTTCACCGCCGCCGCGGGCGCGGTCACCAGGGTCATGGAGAAGCGCGCCAGCGCATCCGGCGGCAGCGCCCAGAAGGACAGCGCCGCGATGGCGGCGAGGGCGGCCAGCAGCGGCGGCCAGAACGCCGCCAGCGCCCGGCGGATCAGCGCCGCCCAGGGCATCCGTCCCCCGGCCTGCACCTGCGCCTTCGCCTGCGCCCCGGCCAGGCCGCGCGCGGCGACGAAGCCGAGCAGCACGAACAGCGCGTCGATCCCCGCGAAGCCGCCGGGGAAGGTCATCGGCGCGACGAGATGCGCGATGGCGGCGAGGGCGGCCAGCGCGGCCAGCCCCGGCAGGTCGCTGCGCGGCCCGTCCTGCGCCCCCGGCCCCGCCCCCTGACCGGGCCCATGCGCCGCCTGCGGCCCGTCGATCAGCGCCTGCGCCGCGCGCCTGCGCGCACGCCGCAGGTCCCGCGCCCCCATGGACGCGGCGCGCCCCGGCCGAAGGACGTCGAACCTCCGGTCGCGGCGCCGGTCGCTCATGCGAACCGCGCCTCGCCCTTCATCGCGAGCCGCCCGCCCGGCGCCCGGATCCAGAGCTTCGCGCCATCCCCCTCCGGGGCGCCGCAGACCTCGAAGGGCTGGGTGTGGATCACCGGCGACACCCCGCGGAACGAGAATTCGGCCAGCGCCCGCCCGCTGCATTCGCGCGCGAGATCGGCCATCAGCTGCGCCAGCATCGGGCCATGGACCACCAGCCCGCCATAGCCCTCGGTCTTCGTCGCGTGCGCGAGGTCATAGTGGATGCGGTGCCCGTTGAAGGTCAGCGCCGAGTAGCGGAACAGCAGGGTCGGGTCCGCGGTCATCTCGGTCATCCATTCGCCGCCCGCGGGGGCGTCCGGCGCCTTCGGGGGCGGGGGGCCGTTCGGATCATGCTCCTCGCGGTAGACGAGGTCCTGCTCCTCTTCCACCGCCAGCCCGTCGGGGCCCTCGACCCGGTGCAGCAGGGTCACGAAGGCGAGGCGGCCCGAGCGGCCGTCCTTCAGCGCGGTGTCGAGGATGGTGGAGGTGCGGGTCGCCTCCTGCCCCAGTTTCAGCGGCGCGTGAAAGCGCAGCCGCCCCCCGGCCCACATCCGCCGCGGCAGGCCGAAATCGGGGATGAAGCCGCCGAGCTTCGGGTGCCCGTCGCGGCCGAGCTCGGCGCGCGGCCGGGCCTCGCGGAACAGGATGAAGTGCCAGAGGGGGGGCAGCGCCTCGCCCTCGGCCGGGGCCGGGCCGGGGCGGCCCAGCGTCGCGTGCAGCGCCGCGACCTGCCACGGGTCGACCCGGTCGCGCAGGACCATGGTGGCGCGCGCCCCGGCGGCGTCGGCGTGGAAAGTGCTGTTCGGTCCCGTGGTCATGTCCAAGCCCCCTGTCGTTCCCGGCCGGGGCGGAGGCGCCCGGCCGGGGACCATGTTGCGCCGCCGCCGCGCCGGGCGCCGCGCGGCGCATCGTCCCTGCCGGATCGCGGCATGGACGCCATAACCGGATTGCATGTCCCCCGAGATTACATGTCCCCCAGGGCGCGGAAGTCGATGGCCTTGAAATAGTCGAGCTTCACCTCGGCCGGGGCGTCGCCCTCGACCATCACCAGCACCCGGTTCGCGACCAGCGCCTGCACGTCGCCCTCGGGCGTCTGCACCGCCTTCTGGCGGCCGACGCGGATCACCTTGCCCATGGCGCCCATGGCCGCCGGGTTGCCCAGCATCGCGCCCATCGAGGCGACCATGGCGTTGTCGGCCATCATCTGGATGGTGACCATCGCCCCGTCCGGGGCGGCGTAATCGGCCGAGGCCATGATCCCGCCGCCGAACATCGACGCGGCCATGGCCTGGCCGTCGCCCATCTCGCGCGTCCAGCCGTCCAGCGGCGCGGGCAGGAAGCCCGACAGGCCCTCGGCCTTCTGCTGGGCCAGCAGCTGGGAGGCGAAGTCCAGCTCCTCCTTCGCCAGGGCCACGTCGCCGGCGCGATAGGCCTCGAGCCCGGCCTCGATGGCGTCCTCGACCTCGTCCGCCGCGGCGGGCGCCGCGGAGAGGGCGAGGGGCGCGGCGAAGAGGGCGGCGCGCAGGGCGCGGGCGGCGGGGCGGTGGGCGAAGAGCATGGGTCGGTCCGGTCGTTTGGCGGCCGCGCGCGGGGGCGCGGCGGGGTCTGCGGGGGGCCTGCGCGCGCCCCGCCCCGGCGCGCGAAGGCGGGCGGGGCGGGACAGCGCGGAAGGGATGGGCAGAACGACTTCGCAATTTGTCGAAATCAGGGCGAAGGCGGCGCCGGGCGCTCGCGGCATGCGGGCGCAGGCGGGGACGGGGGCGTCGCCCGTCGTCCCTCCGCGCCGTCCTCCCCCCGCCCCGTCCTTCTTCCGCCCCGTCGTCGCCCCGCCCCGTCCCCCTCCGTCCCCGTCGTCGCCCCCGCCCGGCTGGCGCCGCGCCGCCGCGCCCGCTACACCATCTTGCATGTCCGCCCCCGCCCCCATCCGCGCCCCCGCGCTCCATACCGAGCGGTTCGCGCCCTCGCCCAACGGCCGCCTGCATCTCGGGCACGCCTATTCGGCGATCCTCGCCCATGACGCGGCCCGCGCCGCCGGGGGGCGGTTCCTGCTGCGGATCGAGGATATCGACCGCGCCCGCGCCCGCCCGGAGCACGAGGCGGCGATCTTCCGCGACCTCGCCTGGCTGGGGCTGGCCTGGGACGGGCCGGTGATGCGCCAGTCCGCGCGCGGCCCGGCCTATGCCGCGGCGCTGGCGGCGCTCGGGGCGCGCGGGCTGCTCTATCCCTGCAGCTGCACCCGCCGCGACATCGCCGAGGCGCTGGACGCCCCGCAAGAGGGCGGCGCCCCCGCCCCCGGCCAGGCCCGGACCGGCGTGCCCGGCCCCGACGGGTTCGCCTATCCCGGAACCTGCCGCCCCGCGACCCCGGCGCCCTCGGACGGCGTCCCGCCCGAAGGCGCCGCGCTGCGGCTGAACATGCGCGCGGCGGTGGCGGCGCTCGGCGGCGCCGCGGCGGTGGGCGCGCTGGGCTGGGAGGAACTGGGCGAGGGCCCCGAGGGCCAGGCCGGTCCCCAGCGCCTGTCGCCCGAGGCGCTGGTGGAGCGGGTCGGCGACGTGGTGATCGCGCGCAAGGATTGCGGGACCAGCTATCACCTCTCGGTCACCGTGGACGACGCGGCGCAGGGGGTCACGCACGTGACCCGCGGGCGGGACCTGTTCCACGCCACGCAGGTCCACGTGCTGCTGGAGGCGCTGCTGGGGCTGCCTTCTCCCGCTCGCCGCCACCACCGGCTGATCCGGGACGATGGGGGCAAGCGGCTGGCCAAGCGCGACCGCGCCCAGGGCATCGAGGAGCTGCGGGCCGAGGGCGCGACGCCGCAGGACATCCGCCGCATGGTCGGCCTGCCGCTGGAGTGATCCGCTCCGGCCCGCCAAGCCTCGCCCGCACGGGCAGGACGGCCAGGCTCGGGGGGGCGCAAGGCCCCCGCCCGCCCGCCCGGCCGCGCGTCGCGCGGCGGCGCCCCGTCCCGCCCACTGCGCCTCACGCCTGCCACGCGCGCCCGGCGGCGCAGCCGCCTCCCGCCGCGAATGGGGGCTGGTCCCCCCTGAGCGGCCGGACCCGCCCCCGGGGCGCCCCCTTTCCCCGACCGCGCACCCCGGCCCCCGGGGGCTCAAGGGGGGCCTGCCCCCCTTGTCGGGGGGACCGAGGGGCTTGAGGCCCCCCGCCACGCATACCGCCTTTCCCTTCCCCGCAAGCCGTTGCATTGTCCGCCGCATGACCAAGGGCCGCCCCGAGATTCTGTTCCCCCTCTTCGCCTCGTCCGAGAAGCTGGACGGCGTCGGCCCCAAGGTCGCGAAATCGCTCGAGCGGCTGGACATCACCCGCCCGCGCGACGCGCTGTTCCACCTGCCGCACGGGGCCGTGGACCGGCGGGTGCGCGACGACATCTCGGACGTGCCCGACGGCGCCACCGTCACCGTCATCGCCCATATCCACCGCCACCGCCCGCCGAACGCCCGCGGCCGCCCCTGGCGCGTCGACGCCGAGGCCTGCGGCGAGGACCTGGAGCTGGTCTATTTCCGCGCCAACCAGGGCTGGGTGGACAAGCTGCTGCCGGTCGGCTCGACCCGCCTTATCTCCGGCAAGCTGGAACGCTGGAACGGCCGCGCCCAGATCGCCCATCCCGAGCACGTGATCCCCATCGGCCCCGACGGCCTGCCCGAAGACCCGCTGCCGGATTTCGAGCCGACCTACCCGCTGACCGACGGGGTGACGGGGCGGCTGATGCACAAGGCCTGCGCCTCGGCCCTCGCCATGGCGCCGGACCTGCCGGAATGGATCGACACGGGGCTGAAGAAGAAACATGGCTGGCCGGACTGGCGCGACGCGCTCGCCGCCGCCCATGCGCCGATGTCGGAAGAGGACCTCGCCGCCGCCGCCCCGGCGCGCGAACGGCTGGCCTATGACGAGATGCTCTCGCACCAGCTGGCGCTGTCGCTGGCCCGCCACTCGATGCGGCGCAAGCCGGGGCGGCGGTCCGAGGGCGACGGAAGCCTGCGCGGGAAGGCGGTGCAGGCGCTGCCCTTCAAGCTGACCGGCGCGCAGGAACGCGCGGTGGGCGAGATCGCGCAGGACATGGCCGCCGAGACCCGGATGAACCGGCTGCTGCAGGGGGATGTCGGCTCGGGCAAGACCGCCGTCGCGCTGCTCTCGATGCTGGCGGCGGTGGAGGCCGGGGGCCAGGCGGCGCTGATGGCCCCGACCGAGATCCTCGCGCGCCAGCACCTCGAGAGCCTGGCGCCCATGCTCAGCCCGTTGGGGATCGAGCCGGTGCTGCTCACGGGCCGCGACAAGGGCAAGCTGCGCGAGGCGAAGCTGATGGAGATCGCGGGCGGCGCGCCGATCGTGCTCGGCACCCACGCGCTGTTCCAGAAAGACGTGGGGTTCCGCGACCTGCGCCTTGCGGTGATCGACGAACAGCACCGCTTCGGCGTGCGCCAGCGGATGGACCTGTCGCAGAAGGGGATGCGCCCGGACGTGCTGGTGATGACCGCGACGCCCATTCCCCGGTCCCTCGCGCTGGCGCAGTACGGGGACATGGACGTCTCGGTGCTGGACGAGAAGCCGCCGGGCCGCAAACCCGTCACCACCGCGCTTGTGTCCTCCGAACGGATGGAAGAGGTCGTCGGGCGGCTGGCGAAGGCCCTGCGCGAGGGGCGGCGGGCCTATTGGGTCTGCCCGCTGGTGGAGGAATCCGACACCAAGGACCTGGCGGCGGCGGAGGAACGCGCCCGCGCGCTGCGCCACCTTCTGGGGCCGGAGCTGGAGGACAAGGTGGCCCTGGTCCATGGCCGCATGACGCCCTCCGACAAGGACGCGGCGATGGCGGATTTCATCGCAGGGCGCGCCCAATTGCTGGTCGCCACCACGGTGATCGAGGTCGGGGTCAACGTCCCCGAGGCCACCATCATGGTGATCGAGGGCGCCGACAGCTTCGGGCTGGCGCAGCTGCACCAGCTGCGGGGCCGGGTCGGGCGCGGCTCGGACGCCTCGACCTGCCTGTTGATGTACGACCCGCCGCTGACCGAGGGCGCCCGCGCGCGCCTGACGGTGATGCGCGAGACCGAGGACGGTTTCGTGATCGCCGAGGAGGACCTGCGCCTGCGCGGGGCCGGGGACCTGCTCGGGGTCCAGCAATCGGGGCTGCCGAAATTCCGCATCGCCGACATGGAGGGGCAGGCCGCGCTGATGGCCGTCGCCCAGGACGAGGCGCGGCTGGACGTGGAGCGGCTGGCCGCCGAGGGCGAGGCGTTCTGGGTCACGCCGCGGGGCGAGGCGGTGCGGATCCTGCTGTATTTGATGGAGCGGGACGCGGCGATCGGGCTGCTCGGGGTCGGCTGAGGGCGCGAGTCGCGCGGTGGTCTCCGATTCGGGCGGCGGGCGCGCGTTCCGGGAACGTTCCGCGCTCCGCGGGCGATTCGATGTTCCCCTTGCGTTTCAATGCCTTGAGTCCGCGGGGGCGGTGACGTTCTCTTCACATTCCGCAAATGTTCTTGCTTTCTTCCGATTCGAGTGAGAACGTAATGGCAACAGGGACGGAGCGGAACGCCGCGAACGGCGCGCTCCGAAGCCCCCGAAAGCCAGAAGACCCGCCGCAGAAGAGCCGCAGAAGACAGGATCGGAGACCTCGCCATGACCGCCATCGCCCGCATCGTCCGCGCCGCCGACCGCCTGCCCCGCTATGCCGTCGAGGACGCGATCGGGCTCGCGTTCCTGTGCCTGCTGATCGGCGGCGGCTTCTCGGCCGCGGGCCTGTACTGAGCGCCGCCCGAGCCGTCTGCGCGCCGACCTCCCGCGGGGCGTGAGCGCCCCGCCTCCTCGTTCCCAGACACTCCCGAGATGCGTTCCGCGGGCCGCCTCGCCCGCGCTTCGCCTGCACGCGGTTTCCGGACCTGCCGGTCCTTCGCCCCGCCCGTCCTGTCCCTCGCGACGGGCCGGGGGGCGGCCGCGGGGGTCGCCTGCCTCCGCCTTGCGCCGCGCCGGCGCCAGTTCCACCGGATATCGCCCCCTGCCGCCGCGTCCCCCTGCCGGGCGCGGCGGCTTTTTTCTGCGCGCTCCGGGCCTGCCGGGCGCAGCTGCGGGCGGGCTCGGGGGGGCGCAAGGCCCCCCGCTCGCCCACCCGCCCGCGCGCCAGAACGGGGCGCGCGCGGCCAGGGGCGAACCCGCGCGGGGGCGGCGAGGGTCGTCAACCGCGCCCGGCCGCGTTACCGTCCGCCCCATGCACACCATCCGCACCGCCCGCCCCGAAGACGCCCCCCGCTGCCACCAGATCGAGGCCGCCGCCTACAGCCCCGACGAGGCCGCGACGCTGGCGAAGATCGAGACGCGCATCGCCCTCAACCCCGGGGGCTTCGTGGTGCTGGAGGTGGACGGCGAGATCGCGGGTTTCATCAACTCGGGCTGCGCGCATGTCGTCGACATGGCCGATGACGCGTTCAAGTCGCTGGTCGGGCATGACCCGGAGGCGCCGAAAGTGGTGATCCTGTCGGTGGTGCTCGACCCGGCGCATCACGGAAAAGGGCTGGCGCGGCCGTTGATGGAGGCCTTCGTGGCGCGGATGCGCGCCCTCCGGAAGAAGGAGATCCACCTGATGTGCAAGACGCATTACGTGCCGCTCTACGAGGCGCTCGGCTATGGCTATGACCGCCCCTCGGCGTCGAGCTATGGCGGGGCGCGCTGGCACGAAATGTCGATGACGCTGTGACGGAGGCCGCCATGCAGGACCCGCACGACCTCTCCCGCTTCACCGCCGCGCAGGACGGCTCCCTCGCCCGGGCCGAGGCGGAGCTTGCGGCTTCCGCCAAGGTCTCGCACTGGATGTGGTGGATCTTCCCGCAGCTCGCCGCCCTGGGGCGCAGCGGCACGGCGAAACGCTACGGGATCGCGGACCTCGCCGAGGCGCGGGCGTACCTGCGCCACCCCGAGCTCGGGCCCCGCCTGGTCCGCTGCGCCGGGCTGGCGGCGGCGGCGCGGGGCACGGCGCGGGAGGTGATGGGCAGCCCCGACGACCTGAAGCTGCGCAGCTCGATGACCCTGTTCGCGCAGGCGGCGGAGGCGGAAGGCCTGGACCCCGCCCCCTTCGACGCGGTCCTCCACCGGTTCTACGGCGGCGCGCCCTGCCCGCTGACGCTGGACGCCCTCGCTCAGCCGTCCTGAGCCAGCGCCTCGTCCATCGCGGCGATGGCGGCGTCGAGCGACAGCAGGATCGACGCGTGGCGGTTCTTGTAGTCCTTGGCCGGGCGCAGAACCTCGTAGCCCTCGAACGGGGCGTCGGGGACCGGGCCGCCCGCTTTCAGCATAGCTTTGAGCTGCTCGCGCGCCGTCGCCAACTCGTCGCGCGTGCGGCCCATGATGGCGCCGCCCAGCACGGCGGCCGAGGCCTGGCCCAGCGCGCAGGCCTTCACGTCCTGCCCGAAGCCCGAGACCTTGCCGTCCTCGACCGACACCTGCGCCGTCACCGTGGAGCCGCAGAGCGGCGAGCGTTTCCTGGCCGTGGCCATCGCGTCCGCCAGCGCCGCGTCATGCGGAATGTCCGCCGCCAGCGCCAGGATGCGCTTGGAATAAAGGTCGATCAGGTCGCCGTCCGACATCTCGTCGCTCTCCTGCCCTCGACGCGCACCGCGATGCGCGCGTCCCGCCACTAGATAGGCCCCTTGCGCCCGGTGTAAAAGCCGCGAGTTCGCCGCCGCGCCCCGAGGGGCGCCTACAAGCCGCCGCCCGCCCCGGGCGCCGCGACAGGAGCCCCCGATGAGCACGCCCTTCGACCCCCAGACCCTCACGTGGACCGAGACCGGGCTGATCCCCGCCATCGCGCAGGACGCCGACAATGGCGAAGTGCTGATGATGGCCTGGATGAACGAGACCAGCCTGCGCGAAACCCTCGCCACCGGGCAAGTCACCTATTGGTCCCGGTCCCGCTCTCAGCTGTGGCGCAAGGGCGAGACCTCGGGGCACGTGCAGACGCTGGTGGAGCTGCGGGTCGACTGCGACCGCGACTGCCTGCTGATGCTGGTGCGCCAGGAGGGCCCGGCCTGCCACACCAACCGCCGGTCGTGCTTCTACACCGCGGTGAAGGACGGCGGCGAAGTGATCCTGTCCGAGCCGATGGTCGACTGAATGCCCGGCAAGACCCCCAACATGGCGGCCGAGGGCGAGGCCTCGGGGATCGGCGGCGACTGGCGCGCGGTCTGGGCCGAGCGGCTGAGCCGCCGGAACCTCGCCAAGCTGGCTTACGGGCTTGCGGTCGGGGCCGCGGGCGGCTGGGCGGCGGAAGAGGCGGGGATGCCGCTGGCCTGGATGCTGGGGGCGCTCTTCGCCTGCATGGCGTTCTCGGTCGCAGGCCAGCCGGTGATGGTGCCGATCTGGCTGCGGATGATCTTCATGGGGCTGATCGGGCTGTTCCTGGGGGAGAGCTTCACCGCCGACGCCGCGGCGCAGCTGTCGCGCTGGCCCGCCACCATCCTGATGGCGGTGGCCTACGTGCCCACCGGGGCGGCGGCCTGCTACCTGCTGTTCCGCCACGCGGCACGGATGCCGCGCGGCACGGCGCTGCTCTCGGGCCTGCCCGGGGGGATGACGGCGGTGGCGATCTTCGCGCAGGGGCTGGGCGGGGACGAGCGGCAGGTGGCGCTGTCGCAATCCATGCGCGTGGCCTTCGTGGTGCTGCTGGCCCCCGCCATCGCCTTCGGGCTGCTGGGCCTGCCCGCCCCGACGGCCGAGACCTATGCGGCCGAGATCCCGATCTCCTGGGCCGATGCGGGGCTGCTGGCGGCGGCCTCGACCGTGCTGGCGCTGGGCGCGGCGCGGATGCGCTGGCCGCTGCCATACCTGATCGGGCCGCTGATCGCCTCGGCCGCGCTGCGCTTTCCGGGGGTGGTGGAGGGGCAGCTCCCGGCCTGGCTGGTGGAGCTGGCGCTGCTGGTCTGCGGCGCCTCGATCGGCACCCGCTTCGCCGGGGTGAAGATGGGGGTGTTCGCGGCGACGCTGGGCTGGACCTTCGTCGGGACCTGCGTGCTGATGGCCATCTCCGCGGTGTTCGGGCTGGCGGCGCAGTGGCTGGTGGGGGTGGACCTGTTCGCCGCGATGCTCGCCTTCGCGCCGGGGGGCGTGGCCGAGATGTCGCTGATCGCCATCGCCATCGACGCCGATCCGGGCTTCGTCGCCACCCACCACATGGCGCGGATCTTCGCGATCCTGTTCGCGCTGCCGCTGATCGCCGGGCGGCTGGGCCGCTGGATGGAGGGCGGGGACAAGCGGCGCTGAGGCGCGCCGCGCCCTGCCCGCCCCACGCGCCCCCCGCCCCACGCAAAAGGGCCCGGCCGTTCCCCGGCCGGGCCCTTCTTCATTCGCGCGGTCCGGCGGCCTCAGCCGCGGCGGCGCACCAGGCCGAAGCCCGCCAGCCCGGCGACCAGCAGCCCCGCGCCCGCGGGCAGCGGCACGTCCGAGAACACTTCCTCGGCCGTGCCCTGGATGCCGACGGTGAAGCCGTTCCAGTACTCGTTCGACAGCGACCGCCAGGTCAGCGTGCTGAACGAGCCGATGAAACGGATCGTGCCGTGCGGCTCCCCGTCATTGGAGATCAGCCGGTACTCGAACACGCCCGGCGAGGTTTCGACCACCGTCTTCTGGGTGCTGTTCGAGCCGCCGTAATACCCGTCCGAGTCGTTCCCCGCGCCGTCGATGTTGCAGCGGGTGCAGCTGAGGATCTCGAAGTCCTGGTCGAAGGCGTAGCCGTTGCCGTTGAGCGAGACGAAGGCGAAGACCGGGTTGGCCACCGCCTCGGTGAAGGTCAGCGTCTGCAGGCCGGCATAGCGCAGCGCGATGATGTCCGTGCCGGTGGGGCTGTTGTCCACGCCCGGCGACGGGTTGGTCAGCAGCGGGTTCGCAAGGCTGGTATAGGGCGAGATCGCGTCGTTGCGCCCGCCGGTGTTGTTCTGCCAGTAATCCGTCCCGCCCGAGAGCTGGGCGAAGCCGATGCCGACCGGGTTGTTGTAGGTCACGCCCACGGTCGCGGTGTCGGTGGTGATCTCGCCCTCCACGGTCACGCCGCCGGTCGCGGTCTGGCTCTGCCAGTCGGTCCAGGCATAGGGGACGGCGGCGGCGGGGGTGGCGGCGGCGAGGGCGGCCAGCGCGGCGCCGGCGAATGCATGTTTCACGGAACTCTTCCCATGGCGAAATAAGGTTCGCCACAGCTTAACAGAAAGCCTTCGCCCTTCCATGGTTTCATATGGAAAGGAATTCGGGCGCCGCGCTCACCCGCCGATCAGCGCGATCCACTCATCCTCGGTCATCACCTGCACGCCCAGCTCCTGCGCCTTCTTCAGCTTGCTGCCCGCGGCCTCGCCCGCCACCAGGATGTCGGTCTTCTTGCTGACGGAGCCCGAGACCTTGGCGCCCCGGCTCTCGGCCCCCGCCTTCGCCTCGGCGCGGGTCAGTTTTTCGAGCGTGCCGGTGAACACCACGGTCTTGCCCAGCACCGGGGAGCCCTCGGCCGCGATCTTCTCCGCCTCCTGCACGTCCAGATGCGCGACCAGGCGGGCGACGGCGGCGCGGTTGCGGTCCTCGGCGAAGAACTCGACGACCGAGACGGCGAGCACTTCGCCCACCCCGTCGATGCCGAGAAGCGCGTCCCAGGCCGGGGTCTCGGGCATCTCGGGCTTTTTCGGGCGCGTGTCTTCGGGCGCCGCGGCATGGGCGGCGAGGGCGGCGCGGCGGGCGGAGAGGTCGGCGCCCGCCGCCTCCATCGCCGCGTCGAACTCCTCCCAGGTCCCGTAGGCCCGGGCCAGCATCTTGGCCGTCGTCTCGCCGACATGGCGGATGCCGAGGCCGAAGATCAGCCGCTCGAGCGGGATCGCGCGGCGCGCGTCGATGGCGGCGAAGAGCTTGGCGGCGGATTTCTCGCCCCAGCCCTCGAGGTTCGCGACCTTCTGCATCGTGCCGGGACCGTGGGTTTTCTCCAGCGCGAAGATGTCCGCGGGCTCGGCGATCCAGCCGAGGGTGTGGAACGCCTCGACCTGCTTGGCGCCCAGCCCCTCGATGTCGAAGGCGTTGCGGGAGACGAAGTGCTTCAGCCGTTCGACCGCCTGGGCCGAGCAGATGAGCCCCCCGGTGCAGCGGCGCACGGCCTCGCCTTCCTCGCGCACCGCGTGCGATCCGCAGACGGGGCAGACGGTCGGGGGCGTCCACGGCTCGGCGCCCGCGGCGCGGCGCGTCAGGTCCACGTCCAGCACCTTGGGGATCACGTCGCCGGCGCGATAGACGGTGACGTGATCGCCGATGCGCAGGTCGCGCCCCTCGCGGATGGGCTCGCCGTCCGAGCCGCGCCCGGCGATGTAGTCTTCGTTGTGGAGCGTGGCGTTGGACACCACCACGCCCCCCACCGTCACCGGGCGCAGGCGGGCGACGGGCGACAGCGCGCCGGTGCGACCGACCTGGATGTCGATCCCTTCCAGCACCGTCGTGGCCGTCTGGGCCGAGAGCTTGTGCGCCACCGCCCAGCGGGGCGTCGAAGACCGGAACCCGAGCCGCTGCTGCAGCCCGAGGTCGTCGACCTTGTAGACCACGCCGTCCACGTCATAGCCGAGCTCGGCCCGGTCCGCCTCGATCCCGGTCCAGACGGCCATCATGTCGGCGAGGCTTTCGCAGCGGGTCGCGCGGTCATTGGTGGTGAAGCCGAGGGCGCGCAGGGTGGCCAGCGCCTCCTCCTGCGTCTTGCCGAGGGGGGCGGAGAGCTCGCCCCAGGAATAGGCGAAGAAGCGCAGCGGGCGCTGCGCGGTGATCGTGGGGTCGAGCTGGCGCAGAGATCCCGCGGCGGCGTTGCGCGGGTTGGCAAAGGTGCGCGGCGCGCCGGTCGGCTCGTAGACCTTGCCCTTCGCCTCGGCGGCGGCGCGGCGATGGGCCTGCTCGTCCCGCCAGGCCTGCTCCTGCCGCGCGTTCAGGGCGGCGAAATCGGCATGGGACATGTAGACCTCGCCGCGGACCTCGAGCACCGCGGGGGCGCCCCCGGGCAGCGTCTTGGGGATGTCGTCCACGGTCAGCGCGTTGCGGGTCACGTCCTCGCCGGTCGTGCCGTCGCCGCGGGTGGCGGCCTCGACCAGCTTGCCGTCCTCGTAGCGCAGCGAGAGGGAGAGGCCGTCGATCTTCGGCTCTGCCAGGATCGCCAGCGGCGCCCCGGCGTCCATCCCGAGGAACCGGCGCACGGAGCCGAGGAAGTCGGCCACGTCCTCTTCCTCGAAGGCGTTGGCGAGGGAGAGCATGGGGACCCGGTGGCGGATCTTGCCGAAGCCCTCGGCCGGGGCGGCGCCGACGCGGTCCGAGGGGCTGTCGGCGCGCTTGAGCTCCGGGAACCGCGCCTCGATCGCCGCGTTGCGGGCCTTCATCGCGTCGTATTCGGCATCCGTGATCCGCGGCGCGTCCTCCTGGTGGTAGGCGCGGTCGGCCGCCTCCATCGCGGCGGCGAGGCGTTCGAGCTCGGCCCGCGCCTCGGTCTCGGTCAGGGCGTCGGGGGCGATCTGTTCGGGCGCGCGCGGGTCGGTCACGGGCGGTCTCTCCTCGGGCGGGGTCGGGCGGGATCGGGCGGGCGCCCCACATGTCGCGCGCGGGGGGCGGGGGTCAAGCCGGATCGCGCCGGGCGGCCCGCGCCGCCTGCCGGAACCGGCGCCATTGCGTGGAAACCCGGCGGGCGGGTAAGGTTTCGGCTGAAACTTTCGCGGATGCGGCGCGTTGCTACGGCGCGTCCGGACGGTCCCAGCGTGCCCGGGGCGAGACGATGACACAGAGGAGCTTCCGATGACCATCCGATCAATCGCCGCCGCCGCCGCGCTGGCGGGCCTTGCCGCGGGCGCGGCGCAGGCCGCGCACCTGCCCAAGGATTTCAAGGCGGTGATGAACAACGGCCCCGCGGGCACGGCGTCCCCGGCGGACGGGCTTGCGCTGCTGAGCCTCGACGGCCCGATGGGCGCGGCGACGCTGAGCTATGACATCACCATCAGCAACGCGCTCGACTTCACCGGCTTCGGCGGCGGCGGCGCGGGGGGCGATGCGGCCACGGCGATGCATATCCACCAGGCGCCGCCCGGGATGAACGGGCCGGTCGTGCTCGACCTGCTCGCCGACGCCGACAGCATCACCGCGACCGCGGGCGGCACGCAGATCAGCGGGGTCTGGACCTCGGCCGAGGGGCTGGATTCGATCTACGCGATGATCGAGTTCGCGTCGGGCTTCACCGATTTCTACGTGAACCTGCATTCCCAGACCTATGCCGCGGGCGCGATCCGCGGGCAGATCGAGGCCCCGGCCGACGTGCCGCTGCCGGCGGCGGCGTCGTTCATGGCGCTCGGCCTCGCGGCCATGGGCGTCGCGGCGCGCCGGCGCAAGGCGTCCGCCGCCTGAGCCGCGGCTGCGCAGGGCCGGGGCGTCGGCATGGCGCCCCCTTCGCAGGCTCCGCGCAGCAAGGCCCCCATGGTGAGGCCCCCATGACAAGGCCCCCATGACAGGGCCCTCCCAACAAGGATCGTCGCGCCCGGGCCGCCCCACAGCGGGCCGGGTGCGGCGGCGCTTCGCCTGGCAGGTCTTTCCCCGTTGGAAGGCAGGCGGAGCGCGGCGGCGTCCGGCCCGGCCGGGCGCCGCGTCATGCGCGCGCCGCACCCGGCGGCGCGCCCGCCCCGCCCCTGCCCCGGCCCCCTCAGCTGCGAGAGATCGAGAAATCGGCCCGCACCTTGCGCTCCAGCGCGTGGCCCACCGCCAGCAGCCCCGCGACGCAGAGCGCGGCGTATTCCAGCGAGGTGTCCCCGCCGCCATAGTTCACGAAGGCGGCCATGCGCATCGCGTCGATGATGTGGAAGAGCGGGTTCCAGTCGAAGAACGGCCGCAGCCAGCCCGGGATCGCGCTGGCCAGGAAGAAGATCCCCGAGGTCAGGAACATCGCCCGCTGCCACAGCATCCCCATCAGCTGCGCGCCCCCCGCGTAGCGCGAGATGCCCGACATCACCATGCCGGAGCCGACGCCGAACCCCCAGGCCAGCAGCAGCGGCGCCCCGAGGCCCGCCGGGTCCGCCGCCGGCGGCACGCCGCGCCACAGCGCCGCCCCCGTCAGGATCAGCCCCATGCTGGTGACGGTGATGTAGAACGCCCCCAGCGCCCCCGACCAGACCACCAGCGCAGGCTGCACCGGCTGGTGCCACAGCAGCGCCCCGCCGCCATTGAGATCCGCCGCCCCCCGCGCCCGCGCGGCGAGCTGGAACAGGTAGATCCCCGTCAGCAGGAAGATCACCACGTCGCCGCGGATCGCCGGGCGGAACAGGCCCAGGATCTCATACGCCGCGAGGAACCCGGCGCAGAGCGCCACCGGCGTCGCGAAGGCCGCCAGCAGCCCGAAGGAGCCCGTCGACTGCCGCGCGATCCCCTGCACCGCCAGCGCGTGGCACAGAAGGCAGAAGCGCAGCGCCTCGCGCGCCAGCGACGCGCGCCGCCGCGCGGGCGGAGCCGCGCCCGCGCCGCTGATCCCCATGCCGCCTGCATCCGCCATCCGCGCTCCGTCCTTCCTCCCGCCTTCCTCCCGCGCGCGCGCCCCCCCCGCGTCCGTTCGTCCCTTGCCTCGGCGCCTTCGCGCGCGCATTCAGGCGGGAGGGGGCCTTGCGCCCCGAAACGATCCGCCCGCCCCGGCATTTGCGCCGGGGCCTGCGCCCGGGGCGCCCGACAGGCGCCCGCCGCAGAGTGCGGGAGATTGCATTAAGGAGCCGTAAGCCATGGATCACGCTAAGATCGAAGCCGCGCTGAAGCAGATCGCCGTCGATGCCGGCGCGCTGATCATGGAGATCTACGAGAGCGCCGACATGGGCGTCGAGGCGAAGGCCGACGACAGCCCCGTCACCAAGGCCGACCTCGCCGCCGACGCCCATATCTCGGCCGAGCTGAAGGCCGCCTTCCCCGAGATCGCCATCGTGACCGAGGAGCAGGCCGCGTCCCAGACCGACACCGCGCCCGCGCTGTTCTTCATCGTCGACCCGCTCGACGGCACCAAGGAGTTCATCAAGCGCCGCGGCGAGTTCACCGTGAACATCGCCCTCGTCCAGGACGGCGGCCCGATCCGCGGCGTGGTCTACGCGCCGGCCAAGGGGCGGCTGTTCTACACCGACGCCGAGGGGCTGAGCTGGGAAAGCGCCCCCGACGGGTCGAACGCGAAACGCCTCCAGGTCTCCACCCCCGACGGCGCGGCCCTGCGCGTGGTGGCGTCGAAATCCCATCGCGACCAGGCCACCGACGACTACATCAACAAGTACCAGGTGGCGGACAGCGTCTCGGCGGGCTCCTCGCTGAAATTCTGCCTCGTGGCCGCGGGCGAGGCCGACCTCTACCCCCGCCTCGGGCGCACCATGGAATGGGACACCGCCGCGGGCCACGCCGTGCTGCTGGGCGCGGGCGGCTGCGTCGACCGGCTCGACGGGACCGGGCCGCTGGCTTACGGCAAGCCCGGCTGGGACAACCCGTTCTTCATCGGCTACGCGCCGGGCGTCGACGTCCAGCCGCTCTGATCCAACCGGAGGCCCCCATGTCCACCACCATCGTCATCCCCGCCCGCTACGCCTCGACCCGCTATCCCGGCAAGCCGCTGGTGGAGCTGAAGGGCGCCTCGGGCGAGGCGAAATCCCTGATCCGCCGCAGCTGGGAGGCGGGGATGCAGGCGAAGGGCGCGGACCGCGTGGTGGTGGCCACGGATGACGAGCGCATCGCCGACCACGCCCGCGGCTTCGGGGCCGAGGTGGTGATGACGCCGGACACCTGCCGCAACGGGACGGAGCGCTGCGCCGCGGCGCTCCCCCAGCTTCCCGGGACGGAACTGGTGGTGAACCTGCAGGGGGACGCGCCGCTGACCCCGGTCTGGTTCCTCGACGCGCTGATCGACGCGATGTCGGGGGCGGAGGAATTCGCCGCCGCCACCCCGGTGCTGCGCTGCGACGCCGAGGCCCACCGGCGCTTCACCGAGGACCGCGCGGCGGGGCGCGTCGGCGGGACCACGGCCGTATTCGACCGCAATGGCCGCGCCCTTTACTTTTCGAAAGAGGTTATCCCCTACACCGGGCGCATGTTCACCGCTGATGAACCATGCCCCGTGTTCCACCATGTCGGCGTCTACGCCTACCGGCCGGACGCGCTGCGCGCTTATGCCGAGTGGCCGGAAGGCCGCTACGAGGCGTGGGAGGGGCTGGAACAGCTTCGTTTCCTCGAGAACGGCGCGGCGGTGAAGTGCGTGGAGGTCGAGGCCCGCGGGCGCGACTTCTGGGAGCTGAACAACCCCGTCGACGTCGCGCGCGTGGAAGGCGCGCTGGCCGCCGCGGGGATCGACTGACCGGCGGGCCTTGGTGGGCGGCGCGCCCGGGGCGGCGCAATACGGGGCTGCGGCGGCGGGCGATCTCGCCCATGTCTCGCTGGTGATCCCCACGCGGGGACGACCCGAAATCCTCGCCGGCGCCCTGCGCGCGCTGGCCTTCCAGGACGCGCGCGGGTTCGAGGTGATCCTCGTCGGCGACGCGCCGGAGCTGCCCTGCCCGCCCCCGGCCCGGCGCCTTCTCCGCCTGCCCTGCCCTGCGCCCAACGTCTCCGCCGCGCGCAATATCGGCGCCGCGGCGGCCGAGGGCGCGGTGATCGCCTTCCTCGACGACGACGCGATCCCCGAGCCCGGGTTCCTCGCCGCCCTCGCCGCCCCCTTCGCCGACCCGCGGGTGGGTCTTGTCGGCGCCCGGGTGCGCGGCTGGAACGGGCTGTCGGAGGAGGCGCCCCCCGCCTGGGTCGACGGCGCCGCCCGAACGCACCCCATCGCGCCCGCCGCCCCCTTCACCCAGTCCCCCTTCACCCAGTCCCTCTTCACCCTGGCCCCGCCGCACCGCGCGCCCGCGATCATCGGCGCCGCCCATGCCGTGCGCGCCGCCGCCCTGGCCGCGGCGGGCGGCTATGACGAGGGCTTCGCCTATTACCTCGACGAGACCGACCTCGCCCTGCGCCTCGCCGCCCTCGGCTGGACCGGCGGCTTCGCCCTGGGCGCCGAGGCCCAGCACCTGCGCGCCGCCAGCGCCATCCGCCGCTCCGACCGCACGCCGCTGAGCCTGTCGGTCATCGGCCGCTCCTACGCACGGTTCCTCGCCCGCCACTGCCCCGAGGCCGAACGCGGGGCGGCGCTGGCCCGGTTCCGCGCGGGCCGCCGCCGCGCGCTGCTGGAGGCGATGGAGACCGGGCGGCTGGAGCCGGGGCGGGTGAAACCGCTGCTGGCCGAGCTCGACTCCGGGCTGGCCGCAGGGGTCGGGGGGACGGGGCCCCGACCGCTCCAATTCCGCGCCTCCGGGGTGGAGAATTCGGCCCCGCGGCGCACGCGGCCCATGGTCGCGCGCGGCGCCGCGCAGCCCCGCGGCGCCGCCCCCGCCCATCCCGCGGCGGCGCCGCGGACGCCGCTCCACGCGGCGCCGGACCGGCCCGCCGAGGGGATCATCCTGCACGGCCCCGCCGCCGACCTGCCCGCCCTGTCGCGCATCGCCGCGACCCTCGCGCGCGGGGGCCGGATCGTCACCCTGCTGGACCTGCGCGCCAGCCTGCGCCCGCTGCGGCTGCGCTTCGACGAGAGCGGCGCCTGGGTCCATCGCGGCGGGCTCTGGGGCATGGCGGAACGGGACCGGCCGCGCCCGCGCCTCTCCCGCGCCGCGCGCCTGTCGCGGGAACTTGCGCGCATCGCCGAGCGCCGCCCGGCGCAGCTTCTCCTCGCCCCCGCTTACGCCCTGCGCGGGGCCCCTGCGCCGACGGGCGACGCGGCGCCGCAACCGCTCGCCCCCGCCGCAATTCCGCCCGATATCGCGCGGACGCTCGCCGCCGAACCGTCGCTTGCGCGGCGGAATTATGTCGTTGTCCGGGGCGGGCGCCCGTTGCATGCTGCATTGCACATCACCGCGCAGGCCGCCCCGGCGCCGCGCCAGTTTTTTGAGCGCACGGGCCCATCCGCCCCCGCGCGATCCGCTTGATCCGGTCCCGAGGGGCCGCCGACAGAAGAAGAGAGAAGAGAACAGAATGTCCCGCAAGGTCACCAAGGCCGTCTTCCCCGTCGCCGGGCTCGGCACGCGCTTCCTGCCCGCCACCAAGGCGATCCCGAAAGAGGTCCTGCCGCTGGTCGACCGGCCGCTGATCCAGTACGCGATCGACGAGGCCCGCGCCGCCGGGATCGAGGAATTCATCTTCGTCACCTCGCGCGGGAAATCGGCCCTGGAAGACTATTTCGATACCTCGCCGGAGCTGGAGCGCAGCCTCGAGGCCAAGGGCAAGACCGCGCTTCTGAAAGAGGTCTCGCGCACCAACATGGACAGCGGCGCCATCGCCTATGTCCGCCAGACCGAGCAGCTCGGCCTCGGCCATGCCGTCTGGTGCGCCCGCCGGATGATCGACGATGACGAGCCGATCGCGGTGCTGCTGCCCGACGACGTGATCGCCGCCGAGACCCCCTGCCTTCAGCAGATGATGGAGGCGTATAACGAGCTGCGCGGCGGCTGCATGGTCGCGACGATGGAGGTCGCCCCCGAGAAGGCGAGCGCCTACGGCGTGCTCGACATCTCGCGCGACATGGGCCGCCTCGTCGAAGCCAAGGGCATGGTGGAAAAACCGCTGGCGGAAGAGGCGCCCTCCAACCTCGCCGTCATCGGCCGCTACATCCTGGAGCCCTCGGTCCTGAAAACCCTCGACAAGGGCAAGCGCGGCGCCGGCAACGAGATCCAGCTGACCGATGCGATCTGCGAGGAGATCGAGCAGGGCCGCAAGGTCTATGGCTGCCGGTTCGAGGGCAAGCGCTACGATTGCGGCTCCAAGGCCGGGTTCCTGCAGGCCACCGTGGCCTTCGGCCTGCGCCGCCCGGACCTCGGCCCCGAGTTCGAGCAGTTCCTGCGCAACACCGTCGCCGGCGTCGAAGCCGCCGAGTGACCCCTCGCGGCGCGCCCCCTTCCGCAAGGGGGCGCGTCCCCGCGCCCGGGCCGCGCCTTGCATTTCCCCGCCCGGCGCGCATGAATTTTTTCTGAACGGCCGGTCCCCAGCCGGCGACACGCTTTCAACAGGAATCCCCATGTCCCGGATCCTCGTCACCGGCGGCGCCGGCTATATCGGCAGCCACGCCTGCAAGATGCTCCGCGCCGCGGGGCATGAGCCCATCGCCTTCGACAACCTGCGCACCGGCTGGAAGGCGGCGGTGAAGTTCGGCCCGCTGATCGAGGGCGACCTGCTGGACCGCGACACCCTCGCCGCCGCGTTCAAGGAGGCGCAGCCCGAGGCGGTGATGCATTTCGCCGCCCTCTCGAACGTGGGCGAGAGCGTGAAGGACCCCGAGCTTTACTGGCGCAACAACGTCACCGGCTCCCTGAACCTGCTGTCGGCGATGCGCGACGCGGGGGTGGGCAAGATCGTCTTTTCCTCCACCGCCGCCACCTATGGCGAGCCGGACCAGGACCCGATCACCGAGACGGCGCCGCAGAAGCCGATCAACCCCTACGGCGCCTCGAAACTGGCGGTCGAGGCGATGCTGGATGATTTCGAGGCCGCGCATGGCCTGAAATCCATCGCCTTCCGCTATTTCAACGTCGCCGGCGCCGACCCCGAGGCCGAGATCGGCGAGGATCACCGCCCCGAGACGCATCTCGTGCCGCTGGTGCTGGATGCGGCGGCAGGAGATCGGGAGAACATCACCATCTTCGGCGACGATTACGCCACGCCCGACGGCACCTGCATCCGCGACTACGTCCATGTCTGCGATCTGATCGACGCGCATATCCTCGGGCTCGACCACCTGATGCAGGGCGGGGGCAGCCTGCGGCTGAACCTCGGGACCGGGCACGGGTTCTCGGTGCGCGAGGTGATCGACGCGGTGGACGAGGCGCTGCAGATGAAGGTGCCGCGCAAGATGGGGACGCGGCGCGGCGGGGATCCGGCGCGGCTGGTCTGCGACGGGTCGCGCGCCAAGGCGGCGCTGGGCTGGGCGCCGAAACGCTCGGTGATGGAGACGATGGTGACCGACGCCTGGCGCTGGCGGCAGACGGGGCGGTATTGATCCGATGGGCCTGTTCGTGCTGGTCGGCGCGCTGGCCGACGCCGAGGATGACGCGGAGCGGGAGGAGCTGGGCGCGGAGCTGGCGGCCCTGTCCGCCACGCTGACCGCGGCGGGCCTGGCCCCGCACGCCGAGCCCGCCGAGGCCGAGCCCTGGGGCGAGGACGGCTGGGGCTAAACCGGCCTTCACGCGCTGCGCGAGGTCGCGGCGCGGATCGCGGCGGGCGAGGGCCTGCCCGACGCGCCCCTGGACGGAGGCGCGGCCCCGGCGGCGGATGCGCTGACGACGCGGATTTCCGCGGCGCTGGACGCGGGCGCGCCCTGCCCGCCCTTTGCGCATCTGCTGCTGCATGCCGATGATTGCGGCTGGTACGTGCCGCAGGACTTCCCGGCGCCGATCCGCGGCGATTCGGCGGGGGATTTCGCCGAGTCGCTCTGGACCGTGGGCTCGGTCCCGCGGCTGGCGGAGGAGCTTGACGCCGTCGCGGCGGCGCTGGGCCTGCCCGAGGGCGCGGATTTCGACGACGCGGCGGTGATGGCCGAGGTCGACGCGGCGCTTCAGGGCGCGGCGGAGGCGCCCGCCTGGCTGGCGCAACCCGTTGCAGTGTACATGCTTTTGCTGCTGCGCGCCGCGTGCCGCCGGTCGATGGCGACCGGGGCCGCGATCAATTTCACCTGAGGGGCGCGGGAAAATCCTCACGCCTGGGGGGCGGCCTTTACCCTTCGTTTACTCAACGCGGCGATAACCAATGTCAGCACCCTGAAGCGGGTGAACGGGACTGCGGAAAGGAAGCCGCATGGGCCTCGCCCAAGCCCTCTCGCTGCGCCTTGAACGGCGCCTGATCCTCCTGCGCGCGACGGCCGCCCGCCGCGCGCTGGCCCCACAAGGCGGACGCGCCGCGCGGTCCAGGCTGGCCAGGCTGCCGCGCGGCGCGATTTGCGCGGTGTGCGTGATCCGGGACGAGGCCGAGCGCCTGCCCCGGTTCTTCGACTGGCACCGCGGCCTCGGGGTCGATCTCTTCCTCATCATCGACAATGGCAGCGTGGATGGCGGCGACCATTGGGTCGCGGCGCAGCCCGACGCCGTTCTGTGGCGCGCCCGCGGCAGCTATCGCGCGGCGCGGTTCGGCATGGACTGGGTCAACGCCGTGCTCGGCCGCTGGGCGCGGGGGCGCTGGGTGCTGACCCTCGATGCGGATGAGCTGCTGGTCTACCCGATGTGCGACGCCCGGCCCCTGCAGGCGCTGACCCATTGGCTGGAGCGTTGCGGGCGCCGCAGCCTGCCCGCGCAGATGGTCGATCTCTATCCCGGGCCGGAGGTCCCCCCGGACCCGGCGCCGGACGCGCGGCTGGGCGGGCCGCGCCTGCACGGGGACGGCGCCGCGGGGGGGGCCTCGCCTGGTCGCGGCGCGGATGCCCCCGGCGGGGACGCATGGCGCCGGGCCGGGCTGGACCGCGCCTGGTTCGACCCGTGCAACACGCTGGTGGAGCGCGATCCGCGCTATGCCAACCTGTGGATCCGCGGCGGCCCGCGACTGCGGCTGGCGGCGGAGCGGCCGCACGAGGCCCCCGCCCTCAACAAGACGCCGCTGATCCGCTGGGCGCGCGGGGACGCCTATGTCTCGGGCGCCCATGCCGCGCTGCCGCGGGGGCTGAACCGCGGCTTCGCGCGCGACGGGGCCGAGGGGGTTTCGGCCGCGATCCTGCACACCAAGCTGCTGGACGGAGACCCCGCGCGCGCCGCCGACCCCGCCCGGATGGCCGAGCACTACGCGGGCGGGCGCGAACATGCCGCCTGGGCCGCGGCGGCGGCCCGGGGCGCGGGGTTTCACGGCCCATTCTCGGCCCCGCTGCAGGGCTGGCGCAGCCTGGCCCGGGCCGGGTTGATGGGCCGCGGGCTCTGGGCCTGATGCGGTCCGTGGGGGCGCAGCCTGCGGCCCTGGCGGGCGCACGCCCCGGCGCCGCGCCCCGCCGCCCTGCGCCCATGGCCCCGCGCGGCTGATGCAGGACAGCGGCCCCGCCTACCTGATGCTGGCGCATGACGGGCTGGCCCGCGCCGCCCGCCTCGCCGCCCGGCTCGGCGCCCATGGCGCGCCGGTGGCGGTGCACGTGGATGCGCGCGCCGACCTCTCGCCCTTCCGCGCCGCGCTCCCGCCCGGCGCGGCGCCGCTCATGGTCCCCCGCCGCCGCGCCGACTGGGGGCGGTTCGGGCTGGTGCAGGCGACCCTCGACGGGCTCGCGGCGCTGCTCGCCTCGGGGCGGCCGTTCTCCCATGTCGCGCTGCTCTCGGGCGCCGATCTGCAACTGCGGCCGGAGGCGGAGCTGCGCGGGTTCCTGGCCGCCCATCCCGGGGTGGATTTCATCGAAAGCGTGGACCCGAGGGTCGCCGAATGGGGTCGCGGGGGCCTGACCCACCAGCGGTTCGAATGGCTGTTCCCGCTCGACTGGCGGCGGCGGCGACGGGCCTTCGACGCGCTCTGCGCCCTGCAGCGGCGGACGGGGTTCCGGCGGGCCCTGCCCGCGGTCTCGCCGCCGATGCAACCGCGGCTGGGGCTGCAATGGTGGTGCCTGTCGCGCGGCTCGGTCGAGGCGCTTCTGGCCGATCCCGACCTGCCGCGCCTCTGCCGTTGGTTCCGCCTCTCCTGGCTGCCGGACGAGAGCTTCTTCGCCACCCTCGTCCCGCGCGTCTCCGCGGCGCCGCCGGACCGGCGCGGGCCGCTGACTTTCCAGCGCTTCGATGCGACCGGCAAGCCGTGGCTGCTCTATGACGACCATATTGGGGGGCTGGCGGCGGGGGATTTCTTCTTCGCGCGCAAGGCCTGGCCGGGCGCGACGCTCGACGCCGCCTTTCCCCGGCCGAAGGGGCACGCGCGCTTCGCCGCGACGCCCCCCGCCCTGCCCTTCGCCGCGATCGAGGCCCGCGCCCTGCACCCGCCGCGGGGCCTGCGCCACGCGGGCCGCGCGCCCTTGCTGCGGACCGAGGGACTGGCCGCGACGCCGCGGCCATGGAAGGCGCTGGTGGGGCTGGATGCGCCCTGGGGCGCGGCGATCCTGGACTGGCTGAACGCCCGCGCCGACATCGCGCCGCACGGGCGGATCTTCGCCGATCCGCCGGGGCGCTTCGCCGGGGGCGCGCAGGTCGGGCCCGGGGGGATGGTGGTCACCCGCGCCCTGCTGTGCACGGCGCCCGAGCGGCTCCTCTCCACCCTCGTCTCGGCGCCGGACGCGCGGATCCCGGCGCTGGCGCTGGACCCGCGGGACGCGCCGTCCGTCGTCGCGGCGGCAGGCGGGGACCCGATGGCGCATCTCCTGGTGCTGCGCGACGCCTGGGCGCTGGGCGAGGCGGCGCCGGACCCCGAGACCGCGCGCCGCGCGGTGGCGGCGGAGCGGGCGCTGCTCGACCGCGCCTCGCCCGCCCGGCTGACGCTGATCGACCCGTGGCGGCTGCTGGCGGCCCCCGGCCCCACCCTGCGCGCCGCGCTGGCCGGCGCCGGGATCGGCCTGCCGCGGGATGACGGCGCCGATCCGCCGCCCATCCCCCACGCGCTGGCCCTGCGCCCGCGGCTGGCGCGCCTGCGGGCCGAGGGCTTCGACGTGACGCCCCCGCCCTGACGCCCCCGCCCCAGAAAACCTTGGCCCGGGCGCAGGAAAATCATGCCCCCCGCGGCGCCGCGCGCCCTTGCCGCCGCGCCCGCCCCTTGCCAGAGATGCGCCCGACTGCAAGGCCCCGGACGCCCGGGGCGACCTTCATTTATCCGGGAGCCGCGCCGCCATGAGCTACAAGACCCTCGACGACCTCGACCTGTCCGGCAAGACCGCCCTCGTGCGCGTCGACGTGAACGTGCCCATGAAGGACGGCAAGGTCACCGACGACACCCGCATCCAGGCCATCCTGCCGACGGTGAAGGACATCCTCGCCGCCGGGGGCAAGCCGGTGCTGCTGGCCCATTTCGGCCGCCCCAAGGGCAAGGTCGTCCCCGAGATGTCGCTGCGCGTCGTCGCCCCGGCGATCGAGGCCGCGCTCGGCGCCCCGGTGAAATTCGCCGAGGACTGCATCGGCGACGCCGCCGCCTCGGCCATCGCCGCCGCCGCGCCGGGCGAGGCGGTGCTGCTGGAGAACACCCGCTTCCACGCCGGGGAAGAGAAGAACGACCCCGCCCTGGCCGCCGAGATGGCCAGGCTCGGCGACGTCTACATCAACGACGCCTTCTCGGCCGCCCACCGCGCCCATGCCTCGACCGAAGGCCTGGCGCGCGCCCTGCCCGCCGCCGCGGGCCGGCTGATGGAAAAAGAGCTGAAAGCCCTCGCCGCCGCCCTCTCGGCGCCCGAGCGCCCGGTGGTGGCCGTGGTCGGCGGCGCCAAGGTGTCGACCAAGCTCGACCTGCTGAGCAACCTGATGGAGAAGGTCGACGCCATCGTCATCGGCGGCGGCATGGCCAACACCTTCCTCGCCGCCCGGGGCATCGACGTGGGCAAGTCGCTCTGCGAGCACGACCTGGCCGACACCGCGCGGGAGATCATGGCCAAGGCCGAGGCGCAGGGCTGCGAGCTGGTGCTGCCGACGGACGTGGTCGTGGCGCGCGAGTTCGCGGCCAACGCGGCGAATGAGACGGTGGCCGCCGACGCCTGCCCCGCCGACGCGATGATCCTTGACGCCGGGCCGGACTCGGTCGCCGTCGTGGCCGCGAAGTTCGAGGCCGCGAAGACCGTGGTCTGGAACGGCCCGCTCGGCGCGTTCGAGATCGAGCCCTTCAACGCCGCCACCGACGCCGCCGCCCTGAAGGCCGCGGCGCTGACCGAGGCCGGCAAGCTGCTCTCGGTCGCCGGGGGCGGCGACACGGTGGCGGCGCTGAACGCCTCGGGCGCGGGGGCCAAGTTCTCCTACGTCTCGACCGCGGGCGGCGCGTTCCTCGAGTGGCTCGAGGGCAAGACCCTGCCGGGCGTCGCGGCGCTCGAAGCCTCTGCCTGATCCGCCGCGCCTGCGGGCGGAGGGCGAAGAATCCTGGGGGCGGCCGGAAACTTCGGCCGCCCCCTTCTCGTTTCTCGGGGGTCGGCGGGGCCGGGTCGAAGACCCGAAGCCCCCGCCGCCTGCGCGTGGGGCCGCGGCCCGCCTGAAGCGCGGCCGCCGCGGCCTTCGCGCGGCCCGCCCGCAGGCCGCGCCCCGCCTCCCCGCCCGCGCGCCGCCCTTGCCGCCCCGCCCCCGGCCTTGCGACAATTCTCTTGCTGCGCGCCCGGACCGTGCGTGCAAGTCTCCGCCGCGTCGCGCGGCCCATGCATTTCGGCGCGCCCACCTGTTCCCGGAGCCCATTTCCCCATGCGATACCGCCCGGAAATCGACGGCCTGCGCACCATCGCGGTGGTCTCGGTCATCATCTACCACCTCAAGATCACGCTGGCCGGGGATGTCCAGCTGCTGGGCGGGGGGTATCTCGGGGTCGACGTGTTCTTCGTCCTCTCGGGCTTCCTGATCACGCGGATCCTGCTGGCGGACGTGGCGGCGAACGGGCGGGTGTCCTACGGGACGTTCTACACGCGCCGGGCGCGGCGGATCCTGCCGCCGCTGCTGCTGGTGATGCTGGCGAGCCTGCCGGCCGCCTGGATCATCCTGCTGCCCTCGCAGATGGTCGAATTCGCGCAGTCCCTGCCCGCGGCGCTGTTCTTCGTCGCCAACGGGTTCTGGTACGGCGCGCAGCACGCCTACGGGGCGGAATCGGCGCTTCTCAAGCCGTTCCTGCACACCTGGAGCCTGGCGGTGGAGGAGCAGTTCTACATCGTCCTGCCCGTCGCGCTGATGCTGTTCCACCGGTGGCGGATCGTGGGCGCGGGGCTGCTGGCGGGGCTGGTCCTGGGGTTCATCCTCGCCGTCGCCACGACCGAGCTGCGCTTCAACCTCTCGTTCTATTCGCCGACCAGCCGCGCGTGGGAGCTGCTGGCCGGCGGCTGTCTCGCCTGGCTGGCCGAGACGCGCGGCGGGCAGGCGGTGCCCGACCGCTGGGCCGAGCGGCTGCGCTGGGTTCCGTCCGCGTCGCTCGTCGCCGTGCTGCTGTCGCTGGTCTTCCTGTCGCGCGACAGCGCGGCGGGGGCGATGCACCCGGGCCTCTCGACCCTGCCGGTGGTGCTCGGGACCTGCGCGATGATCGCCTTCGCCCGACCGGAGGACCCGGTGACGCGCCTGCTGTCGACCGCCCCCTTCGTGTGGATCGGCAAGCTGAGCTACTCGCTCTATCTCTGGCACTTCCCGATCTTCGCCTTCGGGCGGCTGACCACCTGGGACCCGGGGCCGCTGGACTGGGCGGCCTGGACGGCGCTGACGGTCGCCTGCTCCTGGATCGGCTACAAGCTGGTGGAGGTCCCGTTCCGCCACAGCCTGCCCGCGCGGCCCTTCGCGCTGCTCACCGGCGGGGCGGCGGCGGCGGCGATGCTGTTCGCGGGGGCGATGGTCGCCACCGACGGGCTGCGCAGCCGCCAGGCCGAGCTGCTGGCGCTCTACGGCCCGGCGGAACCCGACAACCAGCGCCTGCGGGCCGAGAGCTGGGCGCTGCTCGACAGCCTGCCGCCCTTCGACTCGCCCGATTTCCGCTATCTCGGGGCCGGGGACCCGCAGACGGCGAAGCGCGCGCTGATCATCGGCAACTCCCACGCCAAGGACATGTTCAACGCGCTGCTGGCCAACCAGGACGCCCTGCCCGACTGGCGCTTCGCGCGGTTCGGGGTGGAGAACGACCTGCCCCCGGGCCGGATGGCGCGGCTGACGGGGTCCGAGGCCTGGGCGAAGGCCGACGTGGTGCTCGTCGCGCCGCTGCACGAGACCCCGCTCTCGCCCCGGCTCGAGACCTTCATCGAGACCGCTCGGGCGGCGGGCAAGGAGGTGATCCTGGCGGGCAACAACGCGATGTTCCCCGGGTATCGCGACCTGCCGCTGTTCGACGCCGCGATGCGCCGCGGCGACGCGCCCTTCGACGCCGATGCGCTGCGCCGCCAGGCCTATGCGCTGGAGCTGCGCGCGGCCTCCGCCCCGATCAACGCCGCCCTGCGCGCGCTGGCCGAGAAGACCGGCGCGCGGTATGTCGACCGGCGCACGCTGATCTGCAACGACGCCGCGCAGCTTTGCGACATCGTCACGCCGGACGGGCGCAAGGTGCTGTTCGATTACGGGCACTGGAGCCTGCCGGGCGCGGCCTTCCTCGGGGCGCGGATCGTCGAGGCGGGCTGGCTGCCGGGGACCGGCGCCGAGGCCGGGCGCTGAGCGATCCGGGCGGGTCCGGGCCGGG